>VBAY01000284.1 GCA_005883085.1 Candidatus Bathyarchaeota archaeon | reverse complement strand
GACGGTGATTCCCATGACAAGAACATGTCGGCTAAGTGGAAAAATACTCCTTTCAGTAATCATTTGACTAGAGGTTCAAAATGACTGTTTGTGCGGCTGGCGGAATGCACTGTGCTTCAGCGGTTTCAGTCGGTTATGCTGGTTCGGGAGGATCAGGGGCTTACCATCTGAAGAGTAAATTACCTAGAAGCAGGAGGCCGCCAGTGAAAAGAGCCGAACCTCGACCAATCGACAGGTTCGCTCTAATCGGAACTTTGAGAGTCCATCTCAAAGGTGGCAGGGTGACAGAGCCCACTACAGGGGTTGCGCGTTGGTTTGCATCCAGTATAGGGATACTTACGAAACAGGTCGAAAAATACGATATGGCAGAGTTTCTCGAAAGAGCTTCTCGATTCCTAACGGAAACGCGACTCAGGAACATACTTCTCGTCGAAATCGATTACGATCGCGTCTATGAAGACAGATCCCCTGACGATCTCCAGAACGCTATCCAAGCCACAAAGCGATACATCTCTCAGAACAGGGGCAGAGGAAACAAGGTTCTCATCTCCGCGTTGGGCAAGACCGACAGAGACCCCAGGAAGGACTTGCATTTGACAGTCGAAATACAGTACTACAGAAAACATGGGTTCGGAAAGCCGGGAGTTGAGGTAAGAATCACGGGTATCCCTTCAGTACTCCTTCCGCACAAGAAGGAGACCAAGCTGCAGTATCAGGCTCGCCAAACCAACCTTGCAGCCAGACTAAGCAGCGCCCGCAAGCGGGCAGGCTTCCGAAAAGAGTGCGAGAACACCATGGCACTCGTCCTGAGGGATTACGAAGTGCACCTCAAAGGAGCCTTCGAAGTCGACGGACTAGAGAGGGCAGATACGACAGTTGTGAAGAATGTTGTCTCGGGCCGACCCTAAGTCCACGTGACTGTGAATGTTATCTGGGAGTTTCGTGAAGTGACTACGGCCGCTCTGTAGACGCCACTCTGTGTGAGGCGGAGTCCTTGACCAGTCGTATTCTCAGCAATGCTTCCCATGGTGTTCGGGTCAATCGATACAAATATCGGGAATACGGCTTGGGCTCCGGATCCGTCGGTTATTGAGAGGTTAGTTAGCGTCACCGTTCCGGGGCCGTAATTCCTAATCCACAGAGTCAAGAGGTTCGCATTCTGGAAGGAGTAGTGGTCGAGCTCAAGGATTCCGTATCCTGTCCAATGATTTCCTGTCCCATAGACAGAATCGTAAGCATAGTTGCCAGCCGCTAATGCGATAACTAAGAGGGCTAGGAGTCCGAGAAGTTTTCTAGATTCTAAGACCGTTCGCAGTGCTTGCCGTTTTCGGAGTGAGTAGAGAACAATGAGGTAGGTGATTGCGATGAAGAACAACAGGTCGCCAGCAAAAGCGAACCAATCGTAGAATG
The DNA here is from genome assembly GCA_005883085.1 of Candidatus Bathyarchaeota archaeon. Lineage (GTDB taxonomy): Archaea > Thermoproteota > Bathyarchaeia > 40CM-2-53-6 > 40CM-2-53-6 > 40CM-2-53-6. Next base: position 2,307 of record VBAY01000284.1, on the reverse strand, counting down.
TCCCGTTGGCCTGGATGCAAGGCGGAGGGCAACTCGCATCGATTACTTTCCATGCAAATGGGAAACCATAGCCCTGGCTGATGACCCCAGCTGGGCTGTAGGAGATCGTCGAGGAGAGCCATCCTGTGGCTAGAGTGAGAGTAGCTGCGAAAAGGGCGATGAAAACGTAGCTCCGATGTCGTAGGGGAGGTCTAGGCTGATGAGGCTCCGGGCTCACGTCGGTATGAGGCAAGCTCATTTGCAATACAGCATTAGCTTCCTGACTACTATTTTTGCGGCTTGGAACCCCATTAACCAGTCCCGCATAGCCCCCAGAAAGCGAGAACTAGGCGTTTTCGTGGCTTAATCTATGAATCAGAAGAGGGATCGGGTTTAATGTCGAGTCGGTGAGAGCTGTTATCAGAGATGGGCCTCCTTTCTTGGTTGAATGATCTCTTCGAATCCCATGAGGAGTACGGCACGCGATCTACCACGCTAACTGGTCAACCGGTTAGGAGTAAGGCGGAGAGGGTTATCGCCGATTATTTCACGCACCACGGCATTCTCTACTACTATGAAGCCATGGCAACGACTAACGACTGGTTCATCTTCAAATCCAAGATAAGCAGACCCGACTTTTACCTTCCACAATACAATCTCTTTGTTGAGTACTGGGGCCTGGTCGATTCACCTGACCCCGGAACAAGAGACAACTACATCAGGACAATGCGCTGGAAAATGGCACAATACCGCAACAACAACATCAGGTTCGTCTCGATATATCCCTCGAATCTGAACGATCTTGATTACTACTTCAAGAGGAAATTCAGAGAAACCATGGGGTTCAGCCTCCCAGTCAGCCAAGTAGTCTCAACATGTCCAACATGTCACCAACAAATACTCGATATGCCGCTACACATTAAATGGCACACACAAACATTACGCTAGCCTGATACAAAGACAGTGCTTGACCGTTTTCGTGATCGCCACGACGGGTTCAGCAACTCCTTGGGATGGATATGGCCATTTGTCAAGTGGTTTGTCAGGTCAGGGACCAGAACCTCAAAAGTCAGCTAGCAGAGGCAAAGGCTACGGCACGAAAGTGGTACATCGACAGAGGCTTGCCGACACCGGAAGAAGTGGGCAAAACGGCTGTGGAACCTGGTTTTCGCCGGTTTGTCCACCAGAAGCAGAGAAGCTCAAGAAATCAGAGGAACTACAGGCTAGCTCATCCGGGGCAGAAACAGCGAGAGAAGGCTCGTCGGAAGACTGAGGCTCAAAAGAGCGCATCGAGAGGCAGTAAAGCAGTACGAGCTTAGACACAACTAAAGACAGATGGATTGATGGGGGACAACTAAAATGGGGCACCCTGCACGTTTCTCACGAGCCTCAGGTGAGAGGAATACTTGGAACTAACGTGACGGTCCAAGCATGCTGAGTATCTATCCAACCCTCTTCAGCTCGAATCAGCTTTGCTTATATATGAGATAGCCCCCTCTTTTATATAGACTAAAGTCCAATGGATAATGATGACATTCGTTGGGAGGCCGTGTTAGGATACCTCAGGGCGATGGCTTCCGTCGCTCTGCGACCCATGGCCGAGGAGGTCCTCGATACCTATGAGAAGGCTCTATTATTCAGCAAGCTTGATGGTAACACCTCTCAGCTGAAGCTCCAAGAAATGACAAGGATTCCTCAAGCAACTATCAGTCGATGGGTTAACGAGTTTACAGATGCCGGGATAGTTGCTCCCCCGGGAAAGGCATTCCGAAACCACCAAGCAAGATTCACGCTGAGAGAACTCCGCGTAAACATGGCCGGACTGAAAAAGAAGGCCGGCTCTGAATCTGAAGTCATCGCCGTACCGCCAGCTGGAGGGGAATGAGAGACTTGGACGAGAAGCAATTCGCTGTACTCAACGACAAGCTCGACAAGATGATACGATTTCTAGCACTTGGTGCAGTGAGAGGACTTTCTCAAGAGAAGGACAAAATCAAGGAACTAGACGCCGCCGGTTTCAAGCCGAATGAAATCGACCGGCTCTTGGGCAAAACTGTTGGATACTCCCGAGTCGTACTTGAAAGATTGAAAGAGAAGAAACAACCACAGCCAGGCGCACCTTCGGCAACTGGTACGTCGTCATCGACAACTCAGACGTCTTCGACACCCCAAGGTCAGCAGGAGATGACCACGGTATGAGTCAAGAATCAGCTGAGCTGAAAGTGCTCCGAGCAATTCTTGACAAACTCGACAAGATCGAGAGACTGCAGGCACTAGGGGCTGTTAGAGGGACCGCAAAGGAGCAGGACAAGATAGAGCTTCTCGACA
>VBAY01000113.1 GCA_005883085.1 Candidatus Bathyarchaeota archaeon | reverse complement strand
TGACTGACACACTCTCCGCGTGGTTCAAACAGCAAGGACTCTTGCTCAACGTCAAAAAAGAGTAGACATGACCTGCCTCTTCGCGACGTGGAGGTTAAACCTCTTACCCAGATCCCTGCCCATAAATAGAATCTAACGTCCTAGTTGCCAAACGACAGATATGCTGCACGGGAAATCAGTCTCGTCTAGTCATGACGTAACTCAACTTAACCAACTGTACGACGACTATTGGGAATTTATCCTCAAAGAGTATCCTCTCAACGCAACCTATCTCGGGGATCATCGATATGACGGATCCTTAGAAGACGCCTCGGAGGACGCTTTCCATCGCCGAGTCGCTCAGTCTAAGAAATATCTGGACCGGCTAAAAAGTATCAAGAAACCAATATCGAAACCGGATGAGCTGAACTACGAACTCTTCAAGCGAGAACTGGAGGATAATTTGGAGTCCGCGAAGTTTCGTCCGTATCTGACGCCTATGACACAGCAGTCCGGACTACAGATCGATATTCCCGAACTGGTCACATATCATCCATTTGTGTCGGTCTCGGATTTCGAGAATTTTTCCAGCCGTCTTCGAGCCTTTCCCCGACTTGTAGACCAGGTGATTCAGAGCATGCGAGCCGGAGTGAGAGCCAGAATTGTTCTTGCCAAAGTGACTGCGGAAAAGATCATTCCCCAATTGGAAGCCAACGTTGTCCAAGACCCCAAGAAGCTCGAACTCTACAAGGCAATTGAGAACATTCCATCGGAAATCGGTTCAACGGACGCGCTTCGCATAAGGAACAACATTGAGGAAGCAATCCGACAAATGGTTGTCCCAGCTTTTGAAAAGCTCCTCGCTTTCTTCAAGGAAGAATACCTGTCAGCATGTCGAACGGACGTGGGTATCTGGTCTCTTCCCGACGGAACCGAACGATACGCCTACACTGTTAAACACTACACTACCACAAACCTTTCACCGAACGAGATTCACGAACTGGGACTCAAAGAGCTCTCGCGCATACACAGTGAAATGCGTGAGATAGTACACCGGATTGGTTTCAAGGGCTCTCTTCAAGAGTTCATCGCGTCCCTAAGAAAGGACAGATCACACTACAACACCTCGGCTTCCGAACTAATGTCTGGCTTCAAGAAAATTCTGGAACAGATGGACAAGAAGCTTCCCTTATTGTTCGGAAGATTGCCTAAGGCGAAATACGGCTTCCGGGAAATTGAACCATTTAGAGCCGAGGCGGCTCCGGATGCGTACTACTATCGCCCGCCCGAGGATGGCTCCCGTCCAGCCTACTTCTACGTGAACACATTCCGCCCGGAACAACGGCCCAAGTACACGATGGAGGTACTAGCCTACCATGAGGCTGTGCCTGGCCATCACCTACAACTAGCAATTCAGCAGGAATTGACTGATCTGCCGAAGTTTCGACGACATGGCGGTTACACGGCCTTCATCGAGGGTTGGGGCCTCTACTCCGAGGAACTCCCCAAACTTGTTGGGTTCTACAAGGATGCCCTTTCCGATTTTGGGAGGTTAAGCTTCGATGCGTGGCGAGCAGCCCGCCTAGTCGTCGACACGGGGATCCACCATAAGCGTTGGACACGTGAGCGCTCCATCCAATTCTTCCTCGATAATACAGCCCTCTCAGAACTCAACATAGCGTCTGAAGTCGATAGATACATTGCCTGGCCCGGTCAAGCGCTGGCGTACAAGATCGGCCAGCTCAAGATCAGCGAACTACGATCAAGGGCTGAGAAGATACTAGGCCCGCGTTTCGACATTCGCAAATTCCACGACGAACTCCTCGGCGACGGCGCACTAGCCTTGGACGTCTTGGAGAATAAGATGCAAAGCTGGGTTACCAAAGAGTCTGAAGCGACCGGGCGGTGATGTTGACTAGCGCCTAGTCAGTTCTCTCTGTAGATTACACTGGTTCCTTTTTTCCGGTTTTCCCAGACTCTAACCTCGTGCAGCTCCTTGATAGATGGTTTGAGCCGGTTCCAGATCCACACAGAGATACGTTCCATCGTCGGATTGGGAATAACCTCATTCAAGTTTTTCTTATCCAATTTCCCAATTATCTCTTGGTTGACGATTCTCTCGATAATCCTCGTGTCTAGAATCACTCCTCGTGAGTCAGGATTTCCCTTAACAATGACCCTGAGCTCGTAGTTGTGCCCTTGCATCGCCTTCTCATCAACATCCAGCGAGGCAGCCGAGGAAAACTGGAATTCTCTCATCGCAAACATTTCCATTTCCAGTCTCTCCTAGTTCCTATAGTTCATCAGGTATCTTAGAAAGATATGACTCCCCGAGACCCCTAAAGCCTCAAGCTCTGCCAGGGGAGAGTCTTCCAATCCAAAATGGATCCCCGTTACAAAACCAGGTCTTCTTCTTCCCTCGGAGTTAAGGTCACCCATAATCTGCGGGGAAACAGTAAGCCTGACCTCGTCGACCAACATCGCCTTGACAGCGCCACCTGCCAGGATAGGCCCGCCCTGGATGTCCAGCAGCTTTGTCTTGTAGTCTCTCTTCAAAATCCCTACGGCCTTGGCAAGGTCTACACTTCTATCTCCAATGGCATACGTTTCGGGAGGCTGAAGAGAGTTGTTGCTGTTGGCTTTCAACCGTTTTGCTTGATTCTTAAGCTTCCCTTCTCCTTTTCTTGTGGTAAAAACGACCGGTTTCCACTGGCCCTTCTGTGGGTTGAATACGGGATGTCTCAGATCGACCTCTCCGCTACCAGTTACAACTGCCCGGACCGGCTTACGACCCCTCAAGAGATCCTGAAGATCTTTGTCCCGGGGATACCAAGTCGCCGCCGGGTTGTCTCTCAAGATTCCGGCACCTCCCAAGACCGCATCGGCCGTCGCCCATCCGTACTGAAGCGCTCTATTGTCGGCGAGACCCCCAGCGGCTATGGGATTATTCTTCAAGTGTCGGAGCGCAATCTCGGACCCTCCACGCTGGCCAGATTCGAGGGGAACAGCAACGCCGTCGATGGTTGTAACAAACATCAGGTAAGTGTGGGGACTTCCCTCGACTTTGTAGAATTCCGATAGTTGGGCTAAGGGAACGTTCGGGTCTTCAAATAATTCCACCGTTCTAACCATGGTCGATGGCAATGTTAACAGATGTCTATATTGAGCTTCACGTCCCGGACTTCAGGAAAGCAACCAAGTTCTACTCAAGACTGGGTTTCAGACTCCTGTGGCGAACTGAAGACTATCTTGTAATGAAGAGAAAGAGAAGTGTCATCAACTTTTTCGGTGGTAGCCAGAAAGTGTACTCTCACTCATACTCCGGACGCTTCAAGAAAACCACAAAATGTGGTTTCGGAGTAGAGATAATCATTCCAGTTGACCGAGTGGAACGGTTCTATAACCGTGTAAGGAAATTCGCAAAGATCGTCCAACCTTTGCAGTTGAAAAAATGGGGTCATCGCGACTTCAGAATAGTCGATCCCTTCGGGTTCTACATACGCATCACGGAGAGGTATGAGTGGGTTGGCAAGCTGGATGCTAGACAGAGGAGACTCATTAATGACTACAAAATGAAACTCAAAGAGCAGACTCTGCGGGACTCAGTAACCTGAAGTAAGCAGTCTCACTCCTGATTATGAGGATAGGCTAGGTCGTCGCGCTGTTCTATATCCAGTATATGGCCCAGCTTCTTCCTCTTCGTCTCCAGATAGAACTTGTTGAACTGGTTGGGTGGCATCACAACAGGTATTCTCTCAGCCACCTTGATCCCGTGAAGCTGCAGATCCTTCAGCTTATCCGGATTATTCGTCAGGAGCTTGACCGATTTTACGTGAAGCGACATCAGCATGTGGGCTGCAATGTCGTAGTCTCGTTCGTCAGGCCTGAAGCCCAGCTTCTTGTTCGCCTCAACAGTGTCGAAACCTGTATCCTGCAGCTGGTAGGCCTTGATCTTGTTGACGAAACCGATTCCCCGGCCTTCCTGCCTCAAATAGAGAACTATCCCCCGCTCCATCTTGCCGATTCGCGTGAGGGACTCCTGAAGCTGCTCTCGGCAGTCGCAACGTAAAGAGCCGATAGCATCCCCTGTAAGACACTCGGAGTGCAGCCTTACTGGAACATCCTCTCTCTCGAAGATATCGCCATGGACAAACGCGGCATGCTCCTTCTTGTCGAAATTGTTCCAGAACGCGACCGCCTGATAGTCACCGTATAGAGTCGGGAGGTTTGCGATAGCCATGACCTTAACGCAGATCTCAGGTGCCTCACGACATGCGTGGTCTTCGCTTTCCTTCAACAGCTGGTTGACGGCCGATTTCGGGATGCCCATCAAGGCCGACGCGAAAAACGGGAACGGTTACTTTTGAGGATTGCTTTCCAAAGACCCTTTTTTCTCGCTCGAAACCACAACGTACGGCAACGGATGACCTCAACACCACGATCTGAGTCTCAATTCGATCGCATAGTCTTTTGTGATGACGGTATCACGAGATCTCGGACTGATGATGGTTCGGATAGCGGTTGATGAAAGGGAGAAGCCTTCGGGAGTTCCTGATGAGCTCCGATCGAAGGGAGTGTCTGTTGAGTATCGCGTCCTTGAGGTAGCGGATTATGTAGTGGGCGAATATGCTGTGGAGCGAAAATCCGCCCGGGATTTCGTCTCATCGTTATTCAGCGGGAGGCTATTCGACCAGGCCTACAGAATAGGTGAGTCCTACAGAGATAAGATTCTGGTCGTCGAAGGCAGCTTGGACGATGAGCTCAAGAGGTCCCGGAACCCGCGTTCTCTTTGGGGCGCGCTGATTTCTGCTGTCCTGGATTTTGACATGCACTGTTTTTTTACACATGATGCAAACGAGACAGCTGAGTTCTTAATTACTCTCGGAAAAGGTGGACGCTACAAGGGTCGCCACGGACAACCACCTCTCGTTGTTAGGAAGCCGCGGTCTCAAGATGTTAAGAGACTTCAGGAGTCCATCGTTGGTTCCGTACCCGGCGTCGGACCACGGACAGCAGAACAGCTGCTATCCCACTTTGGGTCTCTAAGGCGAACATTCAACGCTTCCGTGACGGAAATGGCGGTTGGAGCTGGAATCGGTAAAGCTAAGGCCCTGAGGGTCAGAGCCCTTCTAGATGCATCCTACAAGCCTTCAAAAGGGGTCCACTCTCAAACCCAGCTTCGCGCAGAGGTGTAGAATCAATGGGACTTTTTCTGAAGGGTTGCGACTGGGTGGTCACGCAGAATCCTGATCGAGACGTTCTACGAAACTCCTCTGTCAGCATCGATGACAGCGGAATCATTCGGGACATGGGCATAACACAAGGGTCCCGGAACGACGAAGTTATCGATTGTAGAGGCAAAGTGTTGATTCCGGGTCTAATCAACACTCATACTCATCTCTCCATGACTCTTTTCCGAGGATACGCGGACGATCTTGAACTTCAGCAGTGGCTTGAGAAGAGGATCTGGCCTCTCGAGAAACGACTCACTGGCGAAATGTGCTACTACGGCGCCCTTCTTGGAACGATGGAAATGACCAGAACAGGAACTACGTGTTTCGTTGACATGTACTTTCACATGGAGGATGTGGCCAGGGCTACGGAGGAGGCCGGACTTAGAGGAATACTCTCCTATGGAATGATCGACCCCTCCACACAGGAGGGTAAAGAACGAGAGCGAAAGAACTCCCTGAAGCTGCTCCAACAGGTCCGCGCGATGAAGTCTCCGAGAATTTCGTTCGCCTTCGGTCCCCACTCTCCCTACACCTGCAGCGAGGAGACACTTCTCTGGTGTCGAAAGGAAGCTGAGAAAGAAAACGTACTGGTGAACATCCATATTGCTGAAACTCGGGGAGAACAGGCTCGGTTCGAACGGGACAAGAAATCTCGTGAAGTAGACTATCTCGACAAGATCGGGTTTCTAAATGACAGAGTTCTGGCCGCCCACTCTGTGTGGTTGACAAAATCGGAAGTCCAGCTGTATGGAAAGCGGGGCGTTAGAGTCGCTCACTGCCCGGTTTCCAATATGAAGCTCGCGGGAGGTAGCGTCGCACCGTTGCCGGAGATGTGGGAGGCAGGGGTCCGAGTTGGTCTTGGAACTGACGGACCTGCAAGCAACAATAGCCTTGACATGTTCGATACGATGAAATTTTGTGCTCTGGCTCACAAGGCGCACCGGTGGGACCCAAGTGCCGCTAGTGCCCAGAGGGTTCTGGATATGGCTACGATCGATGGCGCCCGTGCGATCGGCAAGGAGAAGGAGATTGGCAGCATAGAGAAGGATAAACGAGCTGATCTGGTTCTCGTCGATTTGAAGGAGCCTAACTTCATGCCTATCCATGGGAAAGAGACGGTAATCTCTGACCTCGTCTATTCTGCGAGCGGCTACAATGTCGACACTACCATAGTGGATGGTAAGGTTCTGATGAAAGACAGGAAGTATCTTCGACTGGACCCTGCGAAGATCGAAGAAGGGGTCAACGCCTCAGTTCGCCGACTTATGCATTAGCGAAGCTTGTTCGATAACCAAGTAGCCGCTCTGTCCGTCCCACTCATAGTGAGTCTTCTCGATGCTAATCCGATTATTGAAGTGGGGAGCGTCAAGAACAAAGGTTTCGTACTCGCCCCCTTCGCCCGTCAAATGTATCCCATGCTTTCTCGACAGCTTCTCCAACACAGCCCATCGCTCGTCTGTCAGCTCCTGCCCCAGCCATGACTCGTCTAGACCTGCAGCTCCGACACCAGACAAGATGATCTTGAAACCCGCCGCTCTTAAGTCGGTTACAAGTATCGTTGGATCTTTGTGCCATAGTGGAGCGAAGCTTTTCATGCCTAATGTGTCACAGATTTGGTCGATCCGGGATTTCTGATAGTCGCTAGCAATAGCGCCTGTTACAACTCCATCTATCCCAAGCGTATCTCGTATTCTGTCCAGTCCTTCTAGTAGGCTCGACAGTTCGTCCTTGCCGGCTTCGATAGTACGATGGGGAAGACCCATTGCCTCGGCTTGAATCCTCGTCCAACGCACGTTGGGGAAGTGAAACATGAGGGACTCAACCCCTGTCGGCAGAACGCTCACAAGGGCTTCCACATCCCAGCCTTGATGTTCAGCAACCCAGGTGGCGTAGGTGCTATCCTTGCCTCCGCTGAAAAGAACCGCTAGCTTCAAGGGATTTCCTTTAGCAGTCGTCCCTTGTTTTCAAACTGTTTCTCGTACAGCTTACGTAGCCGTTGGATGGTGTCGGCTTCTTCGGGGGTCTTGTCATCTCTGAACTTCGCGATCCTTGCAAACCGCAGCGCGAATCCTGACTTGTATCGGGGACTCTTCTGAATCTCGTTGTGCGCAACCTCTACTACGATCTCTGGTTTCACATGAACCGTCCACTTAGACTCCTTAGTTTTCAACTCTTGAAGCCGCTTCGTTATCATTTCAAACTCTACGTCGGTCAACCCCTTGAACGTCTTCCCAACAACCAGGTATTCGCCAGTCTCGTCGTCCCTGACCGCGAGATGGTAGTTGCTCAGCCACCCCACTCTTCTCCCACTCCCCCAATCTGCGGCCACGATAACTACGTCAAGCCTGTCAGCCGGTTTGATCTTGAACCACTTCTTACCCCGTGCACCCGGAGAGTAGTCACTTGGGAGCGACTTCGCCATCAAGCCTTCATGACCCTCTTTCAGCGCCGACTGCATGAAATCTTCCACGATCTTGGGGTCCCGAGTGACGATTCGGGGAGCAAGAGACTCGGCAGGTGCCAGGCTAGCAAGTATTACCCATCTCTCCGTGCAGGGGAGGTCTATCAGGGTCTTTCCTCCGGATTGGAGAATGTCGAAGAGATAGAGTCGTAGCGGGATTTTCTCGACCATGTCCTCGACCCCGTGGACCCGGCGGAACCTACGCATCAGATCCTGAAACGGAACCGGCTTTCCGCCCTCTCCTAGAGCGACAACTTCTCCTTCTATCAAGAACTCTGATGCTCTTATCTTGGTCTTGGCATAGTCGACCATTTCCGGAATACTGTCGGTGACATCTGTAAGTCGTCGGCTGAAAATTCTGACTCGACCTTGTCTTCTATGAATCTGGATTCTCGCGCCATCGAGCTTGTATTCGAATGCGCTACCTCGCCATCGAGCTTGTATTCGAATGCGCTACCT
>VBAY01000283.1 GCA_005883085.1 Candidatus Bathyarchaeota archaeon | reverse complement strand
ACAGCCCTTGCCGAAAACGCGGGGCTCGATCCGATCGACATACTCGTCCAGCTTCGAGTTGCCCACGAGAAAGGACAGCTCTGGGCAGGGGTAGATGTGAACGAGTCCAAGGTGGCGGACCTCAAGGAGAGGGGCATTCTCGAACCAATAGGGGTAAAAATACAGGTGATAAAATCGGCCTCTGAGGCCGCAGGAATGATACTAAAGATCGATGACGTGATCGCCGCTGCGAAGTCCAGCCCCAGTGGTCAAGGTGGCCCGAAGGGAAAGGACGAGGGTGACGACGAGGGAAGCGGCGATTACTAGAGAGCCCGACAGCATCGAGATCGGACCCCCAAAACTCACACGCTTCGAGAAAGCGAGAGTAGTAGGGGCTAGGGCCCTCCAAATATCAATGGGAGCCCCGGTTCTGCTCGACTTGAAACAAGGACTGCTGTCGCCTATTGATGTGGCTCTGCTTGAACTTGACGAAGGCGTTCTACCTATCAGCATCCGTCGATCATTGCCTGACGGAACCAGCCAGAACATACCCTTGAAATGGCTCCTCCATCCGGTGGAAGAAGAGAAAAAGCCTAGGTCAAAGAAGGAAGACGAGTAACCATTCAGCCGTCTCAAGAACCGGTCCTCCTTACAGGGGTAAACGCTGCGGACGAGCGATTCTCGTGGAGAGCCGCCCTTGTATCGATGGTAGTATTGTCTGTGGTCGCTAGCCTTGCTTATGCCTTGAATGTGAACCCTTTCGCGCTTAGTTTCAATATCTCGTTCGTTTACTTGCCTACAGCGGTCTTGATTCTAGGGCCGCTTGTGGCGAGAGCTAGGAGAAAGGCCGAAACTCCGCCTAGTTCATCGGCGGGTTATGGGGCAACTTGATGCTCATAACGTAAGCATCAGCGCCATCATGATAGTAGTGTGTCGCAACCCTGGCCGTGTCAAAACCCATGTTCTTGTAGAGTCTGACCGCGTCCTCGTTGGCAGTCCTAACCTCCAAGAAGCACTCCTCAGCCCCGTGCAGTTCTAAGGCCTTCATCGCTGCGAGAACGAGTTCCTTTCCTATTCCTTGGCGTCGATAATCTGGCATGACTGCGACTGAAACCACGTGTCCTTTTCGAACCATTCTGAATCTGCGGACATCTGAGAAACCGAACTCAAGCCTGCACATAATATATCCCGCCACCTTGCGTTCCTTCTCCGCGATGATGAACGCCTCGGGACAGCTCTTGTAGACCTCCATGAAAAAGTACGGGCTATAATTCTCGGGAAGGCAGACCCTGTTGATCTCGATGACCGATGAGAGATCGTCCGGGCGGAATGGACGCAACAGGTAGGGTGCTTCGAGCAACTCTCTTTCTAAGATAGTTGGGAATCCTGATGTATAATATCTTGTCGTCGAATTGGATAATTTCTATCAGTTTGACAACACGTTTAAATCGCTCAGAACGGAGCGAGCCGCGAAAGACAGGCGACTCTTGAGTGAGTGATGCGGCCCCACCGCCGACTCCTTTACCGGCGACTCAAACTACCTTTGCAGTCTATGCTGGGCCACCGCTGGATTCCATCAAAACGATGGTCGCTACAGAGTTTCACGTCACGGACGCGTTCTTGGACCCGTACGGAATCCCGACCGTTCAAGTAACGCCAGAACCAGCTAAGGAGAAATTCCAGAGGCTGCTGGACCAACTAAGTCAGCAGGGATTGATAGCAGCCATCAGAGGGGCGACAGACGGGCTGACAATCAAGGTCTTCCAGAAACCACAAGTCAAACCATCTCTCAAGACCATCAACCTAGGACTTTTCCTCGCGACTGTC
>VBAY01000112.1 GCA_005883085.1 Candidatus Bathyarchaeota archaeon | reverse complement strand
AGAGTTCACTACTGCGGACGATGCGACACCTATTACGAAACCAATTGCAAGACCAATGACACCAAAGGTCTGGAGGAAGTCGGTGAATTCTCTTACGAATCCTTTCTTCTTCTCCGTGGTCTTCTCCATCTTATCCATGGAAGGGGACGTTCTGTGATTCAGTGTTTATAATAGCTACGAAGATCCTTGACTTCGAGCACCATATAGGGAGCTGGAGATTTCGTTCCTAGCCTTCAGGCTTGGTTTCCCAGCCTTCATCCTTCCCGGAAGCCTTTGTCGACGGTTCCTTGCTGTCGAAGGATTTCGTTTCCCATCCTTCCTCATCCATTATTACTTGCTCATCATCTTGATGATCTTCTTCAGGCCTACTTGATTGCCGTCGTTGTTTAGCAGCGTAAACACCGAAAGCTACGAAACCGAGAGCGATCACCAGGAAGGCGAAGTCCCCTGTATTACTGTTGCAATTGAAACAACCATAGCGGCCCATTAGAACTTCCCTACTGCCAAAGTTTATCCCCAGAGCCACAGGCACAAACTTTGCTCCCCGCGCATAAACTGCTTTCATGCTCCATGAACCACTCAGAGATCTGAAGAACGAAGAACTCTCTCCACCATTCGAACCCGAAGATAACGATCCGGAGAGAGATCTCACAAGTGACAAGTGTTCGGAGAAGCCCGATGCTGAACCTATTGAACCGCCCAGGTAAATGGCGCGACCTCTGAAGTAGGAAGCGCTTAGACCTATCGAGTCAGACAACGACCTGAACAGCGAAGTGTGCTCAGAAAAGCTGGAAGCGCCACTCAGCGAGGCGTTGAGAGGCTCACTGAAACCCTTGCTCTGAGAAATAGCGAAACCAATGGAATTGCCGAAGGACCTGAAGATAGATGACTTCTCAGAGAGACTCGAGGTCACTCCCAAGGAAGCACTCAGCATTAAGCTCCGACCTCTTTGCTGAGAGATTGAAAGACCAAGTGAATCTGAGAGAGATCTGAAAAGCGAGATATGTTCCACGAAGCTCGATGCTGAACCTAGTGAGGCGCTCAGAGCCTCGGAGAGCCCCCTGCTCACGGAGCTCGAAATGCCAACAATGCTCGACAAAGCCCGGATGATGGAAACATGCTCAACGGAGCTGGACGCCGACCCTAGCGAGGCGCTCAAGTATATTGCACGGCCCCTGAAAAAGGAAGACGAGAGACCTATCGCGCTTGACAGGGACCTGAACAATGATACATGCCCGACGTAACTCGAGGCTGAACTCAACGATGCGCTAAGGTTTACAGCGCGGCCTCTGAAGAAAGATGATGTAAGACCCAGCGAGCTAGACAGAGACCTGAAGAGCGATGTGTGCTCTACAAAACTTGAGGCAGAGCCCAGAGCAGCAGTCAAGATCACAGCGCGACCTCTAACTACAGAGCTCGAATATCCTAGCGAACTGGAAAAAGATCTGAACAGGGAACCATGCTCAACGAAACTAGAGGATTGACCCAGCGCAGCGCTCAGAGCTTTGGCCAGACCCTTAGCCTCAGAACTAGAAAGACCAAGGGACCCGAAAAGAGACCTGAAAAGCGAAGTATGATCAACGAGACTTGGGGCTGAAGCAAGAGAACCTGACTGAGACCTGAAGAACGATGACCTCTCCGCAAGGTTCGAGGCCGCAGAAATCGAGGCACTCAGAGACCTAAGCAAGGAAACATGCCCGACGAAACTCGAAACTGAACTGAACGAACCGAACAAGGACTTGAAAAGCGACGCATGCTCAGCGAAACCAGAAGATTGACCAAGCGACACGCTCAAGTTTACAGTACGACCCCTAAAGAGAGACGCCACAAAATTTAGCGAGCCAGATAGCGATCTAAACAGCGAAACATGCTCAACAAAGCTTGAGACTGAACCTATCGATGCACTCAGATTCACAGTGCGACCTCTGAAGAACGAGGCTGCAAGATTCAACGAGCCGGAAAGAGTCCTAAATAGAGAGTTGTGCTCAGCGAAACCTGAAGCTGAGCCTAGAGAAGCACTCAATGTCACAGCGCGACCCCGCAGGAAAGAAGCAGTAAGACCCAACGATCCAGAGAGAGACCTGAAGAACGAGGATTTTTCGGCAAGGCTCGAAGTCGAACCTAAAGACGCGCTAAAGGACTTGGCAAGACCCTTAGCCTCGGAACCAGTAAGTCCAAGCGAACCAGACAAAGATCTGAGGAACGACGACCTCTCTACAAGGCTCGGGCTTGCGCTGACTGATGCGATCATAGACCTGAAGAACGAACCATGCTCTATGAAGCTCGAAGCTGAGCCCAGTGAGCTAGAGAGAGACCTGAACAACGAAGAGTGCTCTGCAAAGCTTGAGGCTGAACTCACCGAACCAGATAGAAATCTGAATAGGGACACATGCTGGACAAAACCTGAGACCGAACCAAGCACCCCGGAGAAAGACCTCAACAGTGAAGACCTCTCGGCAAAAATCGAGGTCGGAGACAACGAACCCGACAAAGACTTGAGCAATGAAAGACGATCCGTAAAGCTTGAGACTGAACCTAATGCGCCGCTCAATATTACAACACGAGTTCTCAACATAGAACTCGAAACACTAAATGCACCTGAAAAGGACCTACCCCACGAAACCTGCTTCGCGAAACTTGACACCGAACCCAAGGAGGCGCTCAAAAACTTGGCAAGACTTTTGGCCTCAGAACCAGCAAGACCTAGAACACAAGAAAGGGACTTGGCAAGACCCTTAGTCTCAGAACCGACTAAGGTCAGCGAGCCCGATAGAGACCTAAACAGTGAAAACTGCTCAGCAAAACCGGAACCCAGAGAGAGCGAACCGGACAGAGACCTGAGCAACGAAAGCTGATCGGTAAGGCTCGAGACTGCACCGAGCGAGCCAGACAAGGATCTGAGAAGCGAAGCATGTTCGACAAAACCAGAGGCTAGAGACAATGAACCAGACAGGGATCTGAAGAGCGAAGTCTGCTCCGCGAGACTCGAAGCTGGACCCAGCGAACCAGCCATAGCTTTGGCGAGTCCCTTCGTCTCAGAACCGGCTAGACTCAACGAGCTCGACAAAGATCTCGAAAGAGAAGACTTCTCAGCGAAGCTTGAGGCCGAAACAAGAGAGGTTGTAAGGCTCCTAAACAACGAAATCCGTTCAGTGAAAACTGACCCGAAACTTAGTGTTCCGGTAAGAGTTCTGAACACCGAATTTTTCCCTGCGAGATTCGCGCCCAAAGTCAATGACCCGATAAGAGTTCTGAAAACGGAGTTCTTCTCAGCCAAGCCAGAAACCCTAGTAATTGTGGCGGTTGGACTCAGAGTACACGTCGTCGCGACTCCAGCTTGAAGAGTACAAGAAATAGGAGTCGTGGTAGAGACTTGAGTTGAAGTGAACATCATTCTCATCGTGAGCATGATTGAACCCGTCAGCGTTCTAAAGACAGAATTTTTCTCTCCGAGACCTGAGGCTAGAGTCAGAGCGCTGCTGAGGGACCTGAATATCGAATTCCTCTCCGCAAGGCTGGAGGTTGAAACCAGTGAACCGCTCAGAGCTTTGACGAGACCTTTGGTTTCAGACCCAACTAGACCTAGAGAGCCACTGAGACCCTGACTA
The DNA here is from genome assembly GCA_005883085.1 of Candidatus Bathyarchaeota archaeon. Taxonomy (GTDB): domain Archaea; phylum Thermoproteota; class Bathyarchaeia; order 40CM-2-53-6; family 40CM-2-53-6; genus 40CM-2-53-6. The sequence continues at coordinate 6,171 of VBAY01000112.1, read as the reverse complement.
TAGCTTAGCCCAAACGGGGCGAAGACAGATGATGCGGAGGAGACAGTGGTTTCTGTGACGGTTAGTCCGTTCGAATTGCCAGTTGTGGCATAAGAGATCCAATACTCAACTGCTATGAATTTGACATTTGAAAATGGTCCAATAGTCCCAGTGGTGAATGTGTATTTTTGAGCGGATGCAGTTGCTAGGATATTCGTCGCGTTGTCCCAGTTCTTGAAAAGGGAAGAACATCCCGCTCCCACGGTTGTAGTATTGCAGTTCCAGACGGTTATCCAAAGATTCCCAGCCTGACCCCCCCCTCCGATGTTGGTCAGGCTGATTGTAATGTTGAAAGTCCATATTCCGGACGGAATGGTTGACCCTCCGAGGGTTGTGTTGTAAACCCAAGCATATCCGGATGGGCTTGATGTGGAAGGAGTGCCCGTGGTAGTCGTGGCCGACAGGTCTGGTTCAACTTGGTATTTTCCGGCGGTTTTGCCAATTTTTTGACTTGTGGTGGTATCCGGTGAACCTGCGGTTAGGTTAAGATTTTCACATTTACCACTACAGGTGCCCATAGTTGAGCTACCAAGGTAGAACGTATGCCCACCGGTTGCGTGACCCTCGGGAAAAGTTGCTCCTGCGACGATTGCAAGAAACGTTAAGACGATGAAAGAGATTTTTCGCGCTTCATTTCCCTCCTAACGAAAAGGACGCAACGGTCACTAGGCCTCGCAACAAAGTGTTGATGAGGGACTTAGGGAATAGTTCGATTCCGCTTGAATAAGGAAACGAGAGGGCCCTATACCCGACCAAGGTCTCGAGGAGACCAACCTTCTTCGAGGTTGAAGTGCGCTGGCGCGCGAATACACATGTTGTAACACTTGGTGTTCGGCTATTGGAACCAGGAGACAATGCAATAGCTTAGCCTGTGAGGTGGATCGTAATTGACAACCCAGAAAAGGTTGCCCTTGTTCTCGATGGATCAAGAAAAAAGTTCAGAATTAGGAGATTGCTCGGAGATTGAAACATCCGAGTCTCGGGGTTTAGTTCTGTTCAGTGAAGGACATGGCACGTTTTAGCTCCAGGTCCAGGAGATAGACCACGTTATCTGAATCGTATCAGCCGGCTGGAGGGTGATGGCTGTGAAGGTCGACGCCGCAAGATTTACTCTGGTAGCACTGTTGTTTGCCGCCTGGTTGACAAGGCAACTCTGAGCGACCGTCGTAGCCACTCCACTGTCTGTGAAAGTTATCTGCACTGTCGAGGTCTGAGGTGAATTGCCAGAGATGTCTCCTACAGTGGTCGCAGCCGCTGCCACGAATCCGTTAGCCGTAAGCTCCGCACCACCATTCTGACCTCCTGAACCACCTGCATTACCGCAGTCTCCGCTCGATGCTGCTCCATTCACGCCTGTAGAGCTTTGGGTGGCGAGGGGAGAAGCGGTGTTACTTGACATGGCGATGAAGTTGAAGCTGCAAGTCGCCGATACTGCACAAAAGCCCTCGTTGTTGCGAATAACCAACTTCTCGACGTACTGCGCACCGGTGTTGAAGATTACGTTGTGTGTCGTTTGACACTGTGAGGTGCCGCCAGCGGGAGTATAACACTCTTGGAAGTTCGCGTTCAACACCTGGTAGTAGTGTCTATTGCCCCAGGGATTCCAGTTGCCGGTAGCTACGTAGCCTCCAAGGATGAAACTTGAGACGGCAAGGCTTGTTGCCAAGAGAGCTATGGCGCCTCTTTTCTTTGTCAATTCTGCTTTGAGAAACTTCATTCTACTCTCTCACCTCCCCGATCCTTCTTCTCTAGTAACGACGGACCACGCGAGAAGCCCGACTTCTAGTCTGTGTTACCCTATGAAACCTGAACCGGTACTATGTCAACCACTTGGGAGAGTCAGAGACAATTCTCACAATAGATATTCTTCCATGATTCATTCTTGATTCATCAAAAACTCAAAGACGGGCCAGCACCCTAGTGCTTGCCCTCTTCTTTCTTGAGAGATTCCTCCCAGTCTCTCTTCATAGAAGGCACTTGTAATGAGGGACCAATTTCCAGAGGCAACGACACCATGGCTGTTGGCGATGACTCTTTGGCCGCAGTCTTGCGGTTGCGCTTACCACGGAACACTTCACGTAGAAACCCGAACACACTGAGACTGATGAGGACCGCAGAGACTGCAAGTATGAGAATTGTCCCAGGTGTTGGGTTCAGTCCCGTTTGGGTTGTCGAGCTCGAGCCTGTGATTACCCCGCCCACACTGAGAGCTCTTTCGTAGACCAACCTGTCATAGAAGAATACACTTCCGCCCGTGATCAATAGTGTTGAGAACACTAGCAGCCCCAGCCTGAGAATATTCTTGCCGCCAAGATCGAAGAGCCCCTTCATACCTTTCATTCTATGCCACCCGATCCTTCTTCTGGGACTCCTCCCGCTCTCCGAGAATATCCTTCAGATCCAACGGCTCGTATATCTTCGGCGTCTCCACAGGAGCGGATACTGAAGCTGGCGATAACTCCGGTCCAGTAGATTTGCCGATCCGCTTGAATGTCTTGTGCAAGAACCCATATGCGCATAGTCCAACCCACAACACTGCAAACTGACAGGGCGAGATAGAAGATGCTGATCCAAAAGCGCGACGCATCTATTACGCTACTCGTCCCAAATCCTTCAGTCACAACGAGTTGTCCCAGCCCCAGCCCAGCCGCACCCTGAAAGAGCCATTGTGCGGACGATGGAATATCTCGGTCGAGAAGTACGCTCACGAGACTCATTGCTGCGAAAATCTCTATTCCCAGCAACGTGAAGAACTCGGGTAGCAGCCCCATTTGTTCAATAGCTCTTTCTTCAGTTTTAGTTATCCGCGAGGTGGTGGGATCGTTCGCGAATTGAGTAGACGAGTCTCTGGCCCGTTTCTGATTCTTCGATGGTCAGATTGAGTATGCTCTTGTCCTCGATTTCTAGCAACCGTGCAAGGTCCTTTGGAATCAGAAGGTATTTGCTTCCCTTGATTCTTGTGGGTGTTAGCTGAATCGCCATGTTCTACAACCAGGGTTGATTACAACTTAGCTGTCGCCTAGCGATAATCTGGGCGTAACTCTGAGGCTGTCTTCCCAGTCACAAGTTTCCCGATCACGAAACAATGGGAAAAATGATATCGGGATGTGAAGCCAACTCTTGTTCGATTTCCGACGCCGTTCGAGAAATTACTGGAAGATGTCAAGTGTGGACTGTAGTCCCGGGACTCGGCCGAGAACATACCCGCGGATTCCCTTTCGCAGTTTTGGCGCCCTTAAATATGACATACGTCATGCCGCTCTTGTAGAGAACAGAAAAAGGACGAACAAGGCACGTATACAACACAAGAGGGAAAGTGAGAAGGAACAGGGATTGAGCCAGCTAGAAATCAAAGACCTGCATGCTTCCATTGAAGGGAAAGAGATACTGAAAGGCGTCGATTTTCAAGTCAAACAGGGCGAGATACACGCGATAATGGGACCAAACGGTTCCGGAAAGAGCACGCTTGCCTCTACGATAATGGGGCACCCGAAGTACAAAGTGACGAAAGGCGACATCAGCTTCGACGGACAAACACTCCTGAACCTAGCGCCGGACGCTCGAGCTAGAAAAGGAGTCTTTCTCGCATTCCAATACCCCTACGAAGTCCCAGGAGTATCACTCTCCACATTCCTCCGAACAGCCTACAACTCAGTCCGACAAGGAGGAAAACGAGGAGACCTGGGACAAGAAATGGTCTCAGTTCTCGAGTTTAGAAAACTCCTGAAGGAAAAACTCAAACTTCTCGACATGGACGACTCCTTCGCAACACGGTACTTGAACGAAGGGTTCTCCGGAGGAGAGAAAAAGCGCTGCGAAATACTCCAGCTAGCCGTTTTACAGCCGAAAATAGCCGTTCTGGACGAAACGGACTCCGGACTGGACATAGATTCGGTCAAAATCGTCGCCGAAGGCGTGAACAAGCTGGTAGGCCCCGAAATGGGCGTCATGATCATCACACACTACCAGAGAATCCTCCGATACATCAAACCCAACCACGTACACATCCTCCTCGACGGCAGAATGGTAAAGTCAGGCGGACCTGAGCTCGCCGACGTTCTGGAGGCAAGGGGTTACGATTGGGTTAAAAAGGAAGCTCTGAACTAGGATTGGGTAGAGAATAATGGCAATTAGCATAACCGAAAAGGCAGCGGTCAAGGTCCAAGACTATTTGAAACAGGTCAGCGACCCGTCCCTCGCCCTACGCATCTTCGTCAAAGCAGGAGGATGCGCAGGATACCAATTCGGTCTCAAGCTGGACAAAACCAGCGACAGCGACATCATCGAACACAAGAACGGGGTCAACATCGTAGCCGACCCGAAGAGCGCAGACCTTCTCGGAGACGCCGAGATCGACTATGTCGAGACAGAGATGGGCGGCGGCTTCAAATTCAACTTCCCAGAAAGCTACCTCACCTGCGGCTGCGGCCACAGCTTCGTACCGAAAGGCAAGGAACAAGCAACCGGGGCCCGCAGTCCCGAAGAACACCACGCCCACTACTAAGCCTCCCCTAACTTTTCCCGGACAGTTTGCCCAGAGCACTGTCAGGGGATACGCTACGCAAAAACAGGCGACAACATACATTCACGAAAAGAAACCGTACGACGTCGAAAAGATCAGAAATGATTTCCCGATCCTCAAACGCATTATCAATGGAAAACCGCTAGCATATCTAGACAGCGCGGCCACGACCCAGAAACCTCAAGACGTAATCGACGAGCTGACCCGTTTCTACAACGAGTACAATGCGAACGTTCATCGTGGAGTCTACAAGATCAGCGAAGAGGCGACCGCTGCCTATGAAGAGGCACGGGCTAAGATTGCTCGGCTGATAAACGCGAACAGTCCGAACGAGATCATCTTTGTACGCGGGACGACCGAGGCCATCAACCTAGTCGCCCAGTCTTGGGGCCGGACAAATATTGGTCTTGGAGATGGAATCATTCTAACCGAGATGGAGCACCACAGCAACATCGTCCCATGGCAACTGCTCGCCAAGGAGAGGGGTGCGCATCTGAAGTACGTAGGGTTAACCGATGATGGCCATCTGGTCCACGAGGATTTTCGCCAACACCTGGAATCAGGCGGAATCAAACTCGTTACTATGACTCACGTGTCGAACGTTCTGGGTACGATCAACCCAGTTCGTGAGTATATCCGAGAAGCACACAAGCAGGGCTGTCCAGTCCTTGTCGATGCTGCCCAATCTGTCCCCCACATGCCAGTAGATGTCCAAGATCTAGATTGTGACTTCCTCGCTTTCTCAGGCCATAAAGTGTGCGGGCCAACGGGCATCGGCATACTATACGCCAAGAAATCGATACTCCAAGCAATGCCTCCATTTCATGGAGGCGGGGAAATGATCCGAGAAGTCCACCTTTACGAATCAACATGGAAGGACCCCCCGTACAAGTTTGAAGCGGGAACCACCAACATAGCGGGAGCGATAGGGTTAGGGAAAGCCGTGGATTATGTGTCAGGGCTAGGACTACGCAATATACAAGAGCACGAACAAGAATTGACAGAATATGCTCATGACAGACTCGGTAAGGTCAAGGGCATCAGAATCTATGGTCCCGAGAATCCGAGGACGAAGTCGGGAGTGATAAGTTTCAACATGGGAGACGTTCACGCTCACGACATGGCGACTCTCCTTGACGAAGATGGGATCGCGGTGCGGTCCGGTCATCACTGCGCGCAGCCCCTGATGGAACGGCTGGGGGTCTCGTCTACGACCCGGGCGAGCGTCTACGTCTACAACACCGAAGACGAAATCGACCGGCTTGCAGAATCCTTGGAACGAGCGGGAAGAATATTCAAGTTATGAGCTCCATATACTCCGAAATAATACTCGACTACTACCGCTATCCTCGAAACAAGGGAAGCCTCTCACACCCTCAGATCCAAGCCAGTGACTCGAACCCGCTCTGCGGCGACATCGTGGAGATGCAGCTTGAGCTAGATGAGAAGAACACGGTAAAGGATGTGAAATTTAATGGGCAAGGCTGCGCGATAAGCCAAGCATCAGCCTCCATGCTAACAGAACTCGTAAAGGGAAAGACCGTCGATGACGTCCGCAAGATCTCCAAGGAAGACGTTCTCTCACTGATAGGTGGACAGCTTACAGCAGT
>VBAY01000278.1 GCA_005883085.1 Candidatus Bathyarchaeota archaeon | reverse complement strand
CCTTTGCGCCACTGTTGAGGGGTAATCCAAGGTTCCACAATTAGGACTCCGCCCGGCTTGAGATGTCGGGACATCTTTCGAACAGCGACACCTAGTTTGCGTCTGGTTTTCAGGTGGCCAATCGCGCTGAACAAACACGTTATAGCATCGAAGTGCTTCTTGAGCTTGAACGAGACCATGTCACCGCGATGGAAAACAATTTCATGGTGTTTCTTCTTGGCGAGTCTCAGCATTTGCGGGCTGAGATATAGTCCTTCGACTGAATAGTTCTTTTTCAGAAACATAATGTGGCTGCCGGTTCCACTAGCGACTTCGAGCAGATCATTGCCTGTGGAACGTTTGTGTGTCTGGATTAGCTGGTGGAGCTTTGCCGCTTCTTTCTCGTAGTTCTTGAACTAATAGAGAGCGTCGTAGAATTGTGCCGAACGATCGTACAATTTGGGGATATGTCAGGATGAGTGAGTAGGGACAGATATGGCTTGGGTAGACCAAAATGCGCTACTCGTTTGGGCGGGGTAATGAGATAGTGCATGTCAAGCATAATCTCCTCTTCAGTAGCATGGGAGTTTGATGCCCTGCAGCTCCGGTCTAGTCCTGTTTGCACGCTTCTCTAGTGTGAATCCCAGTGACTGTGTCAGTAGACTAGCGCGAACAGTCGGCTGGGGGTCCACTCTGGCCATTATTTTCCAAGACGGTGACTCCCAGGAATACCCTGACGATGTCGGTGGATGCTTGGCCGATGATTTTTACGCGCGCCAGGAAGTTTCCGCTGTCATCATAGCTGTGTGTTGCCGAGCATGTTCCTGAGCTGGTTGTTACAACAACAGCTGGGGTGCCGTCGCCGAATGTGAAGCTGCATATGAACGGGCCCGACCCACCGGTGAAGGTTGCCGTGAACGTCACAGTAGCGTCCTTGACGACCATTGTCGGGTTGACGGTATAGCTTGTCACAACTAGGGGTGGGTTGGAGAAGGTGAACGTAGGGGAGCGGGAGGCGGAAACTGCCCGGGAGCCGTTGACTTGGAGCAAGACCGTGTCGCCCTGTGTTATGAGAATGTTCTTGACGAGACCAAAGTGGCCTGGGGGCGGGCTCTGGAATACTATCGTGTTTTCGCCCTGGACCACGAAGCTGGTTATGTCGAAGGGCCCGAAGTTTACCCAGACGTTATCGTAGGGCTGGTAGTCACCGCTACCTGTGAGATGGTTAAGTCCTGCTGGAAGATCGACCACGAGATGACCGTTCACGAGGACTTGTAACTGTCCGACCCCGTTGTCAAAGTCGTCGATGTCGAAGGCTCGGAAGGTCAGCTGGACGGCTTGGCCTGATGGCTGGGTTACCGTCAGTTGGAAACTGCCGGTGCTGGTTGCGTGGGTCGGGTCGCCAATGTATGACCCCGTGATAGTGTGAGTCCCGCTTCCGATACTGTTCGGTGTATAGTTGACTGTGCAACTTGCAGCGCCTGTCGCAGTAGCAGATAACGCGCAGGATCCTGAGCTGCTGAAACTTCCACCGCTATCACTCACGAAACTGACGGTACCCGTAGGTGTGGTGGAAGTGGTTGAAGTGTCAGCCACATTGGCGGTGCATAAGCTGAGCTGTCCTATCGTAACCGAATTCGGAGAACATGATACAGTCGTTGTAGTTGTATCAGGCGGCACAACTGCAACGTTAACAGAGAATGTACCACTGCTGGCGACGTGGCCCGCATCACCGCTGTAATTGCCAGTGATCAGATCTGTTCTTGCTGTAGCTCCAGCCGGACTGTAGGTTACTTGGCAGGTTGCAATTGGAACGACGACGCCGACTGGGCGGCTGATCGTACAAGGAGAACCGGTGAATGTTCCCGCGCCGCTGCTGCTGAACATTACTGTGCCTGTGGGGATTATGCCTGTTCCAGTGTCGGTGTCGTTGACGAGGGCAGTGCACGTTGTCACTGAGCCGAAGTTGATCGAGGCGGGAATGCAGGTGATTGTTGTTGTAGTCGTGCGAGGAGCAACCGTCGCAACC
>VBAY01000277.1 GCA_005883085.1 Candidatus Bathyarchaeota archaeon | reverse complement strand
TCCCATTCTTGACAGGATCGTTCCACACGGTCTACTAAGACCCGCAGTCGAAGAAGCTTCCATCATCGAGGTGGTGAAGAGCAGATTGCTCTCCACCAACCTTCGACTACTCTGCATGAACTGCGGAGAATGGGATAGCATACGAGGAGTCGATACCCTCCGGGAAGTCGTGCGATGTCCAAAGTGTCGTTCGTCTCTGATCGCTGCGACATATCGAAGCAACGATGCACTCGGCCCGATAATCAATAAGAAAAGGAGAGGAAGCAAGCTAGGTCCTGAAGAGGAGAAGGAGTGGATGACGGCGTGGCGGTCCGCGGGGCTGATTCAGAATTATGGAAAGAGAGCCGGCATAGTTCTAGCAGCTAGGGGAGTCGGACCCACTACCGCGACGCGGATTCTTAGAAACCGTTTGGCGAGAGAAGATGACTTATACCTGAGCGTTCTAAGGGCGGAGCGAGAGTTCGAGCGTACCCGAATGTTCTGGGACTAGAACCTGCATGACAGAGTCTTCTGAGAATCTCCTCAATCACATACTGGCAAAAAACCCCGGCATGCCCAGAGAAGAACTCCTCACGCTTATTGAACAGAAGAAACAGGAATCGCACGGTCTACTGTCGGACGAAGGAGCAACGCGGCTCCTCGCGCAGCAACTTGCGGGTTTATCGGGAGAGGCGGTCAACATTTCAGACCAACGGATTTCAAGCGTCCAAGCAGGACTATCAGACGCGACTATCTCAGGAGAAATACTCTCCATAAGCCAGTTGCGCGAGTTTCAGCGATCCGACGGGTCTGTAGGCAAACTCGTAAGAGTCAAGCTGACAGATGGT
>VBAY01000111.1 GCA_005883085.1 Candidatus Bathyarchaeota archaeon | reverse complement strand
AGTAATGTTGAGGGAAATCCATCCAGGTTACATAATGCCCGTTGGGGTTTGGAATGTTAGAGAAAGCCTCCGAGCGCTATTCAAAACACCGTTCGAAAGATTCGACTCCATGGACGCCGCGTTGAATCATGTGAGCAATATTTTCGAGATACCGAAGCGTGGTTGGCTAGAAACCTCGGCGCTTCTCCAGAACGCGTATTTCCAGCGGAAAATCAGCCAATTCAACTAGAGCTAACAGGGTCGTCCTGCGACTTTTCTCGGCAGGATCCCCAAGCCCACTCCACCTGACGCGGTAAATGCTTAAGCATGACCGTTTCCAATCACGATTCCGTGATTTCTACCAAGGATCTTGGGGAAGAACTGGCGAAGATATCTCTCGATCTTGCAAAGCGAGACAACGCAAGTTATGCCGAGCTGAGACTCGTTAACACGCGATCTGAAGCTATTAGCGTCGTCAACGAGAACCCGGCCAGCGAAGAAGCGAGCACAATCGGGGTTGGAATTCGTGTTCTCTACAAGGATCTGGGGTGGGGATTCGCTGATACCGATGAGCTTGAGCATGATAGCATAAGAGAGACAACCAAGAAGGCGCTCGCTCTCGCCAGGGGCGCGTCTAAACTCGGGATAAAAGTCAATCGCGCCTCTGAGCCCGTTCATGTCGACAAGTGGGCAACACCGGTCAAGAAGGACCCGTTCCGCGTCCCCACCGAGACCAAGTATGAACTTCTCCAAGATACAACCAAGAGAATGAAGGAAAACGACGTCGTTGCCAGAAGAGGCCAGATGACGTTCGATTTTATCGAGAAATATTTCGCTAACTCAGAAGGGTCGAAGATATTCCAAACTCTCTCCTACGCAGGCGTTTCCGCTATCGTTGCTGCAAAGGGGCCTACCGGAGTCCAGAGGCGATCGGTTCAACAGAACACTGGCGGTGGCTACGAGCTTGTCGACGAGATGGACCTTCCCGGACAGGCGCTGGAGATTACAAAAGACGTCTTGGCGCTCACCCACGCGCCGACCATCAATGAAGGAAAATCAGACATTATTCTCAGTGGAGACCAAGTTGCATTGCAGGTTCACGAGTCCTGCGGCCACCCGATAGAGCTCGACAGGGTTCTAGGTTACGAGGCGAACTTCGCAGGCCGAAGCTTTCTCCAACCAGACCAGCTCGGAAAACTCCAGTACGGATCAGAACACGTGAACATAGTAATGGATGCAACCCTCGACCATGGAAACGGACTGGGAACCTTCGGCTACGATGATGAGGGAGTAAAGGCCCAGCGAAAGTTCGCGGTCAAGAACGGAAAGTTCGTGGGCTATCTCATGTCCCGGGAAACCGCCCCGAGAGTCGGCGAGAGCCGAAGCAATGGATGTATGCGAGCCGAATACTACAAGCTTCCGATAATCAGAATGACCAACGTCAGTCTCGAACCTGGAGACTGGGACTACGACGACATGATCGAAGATACTCGCGACGGATACCTTATGGTCACAAACTATGGTTGGAGCATCGACCAGAAGAGGTACAACTTCCAGTTCAACACCGAAAAAGGCTACAGGATAAAGAACGGTAGTATTGGAGAAATGGTCAGAGGACCCACTTACGCCGGCATAACACCTGAGTTCTGGAACTCCTGTGACGCCATCGCCAACAAGAAGAGCTGGGTGCTATGGGGAACACCGAATTGTGGAAAAGGCCAGCCTGGGCAGACAATGATCACGGGACATGGAGCCTCACCCAGCAGGTTCAGGAACATCCGGGTTTTTGGAGCATCTTAGCAATGTCACAAAAGATGGAACACCAGCCTATTCCGCTCAGGGAAAGAGCCCACGAGATCTTCGCCACTGCGAAAAGCGTGGCAGGAAAGGCCGAGGCGGAGATAATACTAGTGTCGCGAATTGACGAGTACCTGCGATTTGGGAATAACGAACTCGCACAATCACAGTATAGCACGAGTAGGAACCTGTCCGTGAGGATCGCCTCCGATAAGAAACAGGGCCGAGTCACCACAGGCACCTTGGACAAGGCCTCCATCGAGAGAACCGTAGAGAAGGCTCTTCGCCAGGCCCGCGACTCGCCAGAGGACCCGGATTATCTGCCGATGCCCGGCTCACAGAAATACCGTTCTGTCAACCGATATAGCGAGAAGACTGTTGAGGCTCCGGCTGAGCTGAAAGCAGGCTACATCAGGTCCGCCATCGATCTGGCCAAGAAAAACCACCTTCTTGCCTCAGGGGTTCTCGGAACTAGCGTCGAGCAAGTAATGATGCTCAACACATCTGGACTGGAGGCATCTTATCAGGGCTCGGGCGGATACTTCTCGTTGACGATGGACGCTGACAACGGTAATCAGACAGGTTATTCTCTGTCAACATTTGGCGATATTGGCGAGCTGGACCCGAGCAAGGTCTCCCAGACAGCTCTTGAAAGGGCCAAGCTGAACAAGAACCAGGCAGAAATCGCCCCTGGAAAGTTCGACATTGTTGTCGACCCTTACGCATGGAGCGAGATGTTGCTCTTCTTCGCCGTATCCGCATCCACCGGCTATAGTCCCGATCTTGGAATGCGACAGTACAAGGAAGGAAGAAGCTACCTCTCAGGTCGACTCGGCGAGAAGATCCTCGGAGATAACGTCAGCATCGATGATGACGTGTATCATCCAAGCCAAGCAGGGCCGCCCTTCGACGGGGAAGGCTGCCAGAAGAGCAAAGTCACGCTTATCGAGAACGGGGTCTTTCAAAACGTGGTTTCCTCCAGAATATCTCAGCACCGCTATGGTGCAGCATCGACAGGTCACGAGCTACCTTTGCCAAACCCTCTGGGTGAGTTGCCGACCAATCTAGTAATTCGAGGCAAAGGAGCTACCAAGACCCCGGAGGAGCTAATTGGAGAACTTGACAAGGGCCTACTGATCACTAGATTCTGGTACGTACGGGAAACAGAGCCTCGGACCAAGACGGTGACAGGCATGACCAGAGATGGAACATTCCTAGTTGAGAATGGTGAGATCAAGAGACCGGTGAAGAACATGCGGTTCAACCAGAGCCTCCTCGAATTGTTCAACAAGGTCGATGCTGTCTCAGAGCCTGTGCGAAACTTCTCCGAGTTCCAGCAGTTCAGAATCCTGCAACCTGGGATTCTAGCGAGGGACTTTAACTTCACAAGCGTCTCTCCCTTCTAGCCACTCATCCCCACATCGCACGTAGTCTCGCAAGGCTTCCCATGGTCGGAGCCTGTCGGTTCTAGAAAACTCATACTTCGGCCTTAGGAGCCATTCTCCGTGGATTCTTGACCTATCGGAAGGAGTACATCCTCGGCATTCTGTCCCTTATGCCCCTTCTTGCAGCGGGCACTTACAAGGGCCTAGGCTGGCTCGTGACCATAATTGTCGTGTACGTGGGCATCCCGGTTCTCATCTGGAGCCTCGTAGTAGATCGTCTCGCATTCTTTGTCATCTGGATAATTCGCCACTTTCGAGAGTCGTCGGGTCACCAGTATTATTTTGAGAGGCCAGTCGGGCCTCCCGGTTTTTCGCGTCGCATCCTTAGGGATTTTCGGGTCTTATTGTTCGTGTTTGTTCTCTCAGCTATCATTGTGCCGCAGATAACTGATGTTACCCCTGCGAACATCGCGATCGTCAGCAACGCGTTCGTCTACGTGGCTATCTTCATCCTTGCCGTTCCATCGTCTATACACGTTCTGTTCTGGGTTCTCGAAGACTCGGGGTTGCGATGCCATAATCCGAAGAGGGTTACCATTACAGCTCCTGGAGCGTGGATGTCGAACTGGCTTGCTTCAGTGGGAAGCTTGGGCGCGTTTCTCACCTTCGCCGTATCACTTGGCGGAAGCCTTGACAAGGCAATCGCCCTCACCACCACTCTAGTCGCGTCTCTCTTGCCCTCCTGCATTCTAGCGCCCACCCTCTTCTATCGAAGGGTAGAACCCGGCATTCTGGCGAAGGTTAGGGAGAGCAAGACAGCCATGGCCATGGCGCGGATGTTCGCTCCCTCGAGCAGTCCAAGCGTGCCAGCATCATATCCTCCAAGTCCGCCGGCTACTCCCAGAACTCAGTAGACGATTTTCGAAAAGAAGGAATAGAATCGTTCATTATCAACCCTGATCTCGATTCTGGGACCATGGTTCCAGATCTGCCCTAGAATCGGTAGGGAATGGCTCTACACTTCACGTAGTTCCGCTCTTCCGTTAAAGCCTGGATCGTGCCCTGAATCGCCTGTCTCGCCCGTTATCAGTGCTAGACAGGAAATGGTTTCTGGAAAATAGGGGGTCTTAGCGACCGACCTTCGCGTCGCAAAGTGCCCGAGGAAAAGTCCTGATTAAGTCACTGTAAACGTGGCGACCACGGTTTTCAGGTAGACAGTTGCTCCGAGGATCCCAAGAACGCTCACGCGGGCTGTGATGTCCACGTTGAGCACGTACGAGCCGGAGACCCTGACCCCCTGATCGATGGACAAGTAGAGCGTATGCGTCCTCGTACCTAATCCTCCGCTTAGAGTGGTGTTTCCCAGATCCACCGTCTGACCGGACGGATTAGTTAGCTTCAGATCCATTATGACGCTGGTATTACCATTTGAGCTGGACACGCTTGTATCGCTCGTTCTGAACATCCCTCCGGCCCTGATCGAAAAATAGTACTCGTAAGCCGTTATCAATGAGACATTCGCGGTCGCCTGCGTTGCCGAAAGCGACCCTGTGGTCTCGCCGAAGACCACTTTGGAAACCGGAACCATCAAGCCTCCCGCCAACGCTGGAGGAACTACCAGAACAATAGCGGAGGCTATGATCACTAGGAGAACCAGCAGGCCTTTTCTGCTCTTCTTTTTCGCCGCCGGAGCTGACATTTCTAAAAAGCGTTTTCGTCAGAAGATGAGGATTTAGGACTTGTGCAGATACAAGCATGCGTCTGGTTTTGACCCTTACCAGCGCGTCCTCTTGATTCCCAGCAAATACGCTCCGTAATTCGTTCCCAGATGGATCGGCGGAGTCACCAATACCACCACCAAGATCGACCACAAACTCAACGGAAAGACCAATTGTCCCAGAAGCAGACCTCCAAACACGAAATCCAACTGATCGACGATCGGAAGCGGACTGCCCGGTCTTATCCGGATTCGTCTTTTGAAAAACGCCCCCAGAATATCCCCGAGAACGGTTCCCAGCGCGATCATAAAGCCGCCGAGTAGAAGGTGACTGTCAACTGATGACTCTGCAAGTCCTACGAGTGACCCAGTTATGATCCCGGCGAACAATCCGCGAATCGTCTTGTGCGCTCCGAGGATCCTCTGACCATCGAAAAAATTCCTTCCCCCATCCAAGGGAGCACCGCCGCCGAGCAGAAGAGGAGCAGCGTTCGCGACGTACGAAGGCCCAATGAACAATAGTGCATCCAGAACTATTCCCAGATCAAATCCCCTAGAGATTAAACAAGCCCGGTCAACTGTGGACAGTTATGAACCAAACGCTACACGTCCTCTATCCCAGGCTCGCCGATCCTGAAAAGCGTCCTCGGACCACTAGTTTCTCGGCCATCTATCTTCTCTAGAAGGCATTCTCTCACATCTCTTCGCGGCGTCTGGCGCAGTCTCAGGATTGTGGACGACCAGTGTCTGAGCGACCTGGTTGCTACAGGCGCGATAAGCCAGCTCCCACGGCTAGGCTTGCTGTGGACCTGGCCAGTCAACAAGATAGTAAGCTCGAATCTCGAAGCCAGATCTGAAAGATAAGCCAGCTGCCTGTTAAGCTCACGATTGTGGACAAAAACCGTCCCCGGCTTCTCGAGATCAGCACGATAAAGACCCGTCACAGAGTCAACCACCAACAAAGCCGGGGTCTTAGACAACAGGACCTCCAGGCTCTCTGTTATCCGGATCTGTTCTCGAAAGTCCTCTGGCTGAAACACTACAATATTCTCAGCAAGCTCTTTCCCTCGATCTAGGGATTCAAGTCTCTGAACCGAGAAGGAGAGATCCGCGTCAACGAAGAAAACCTTCAAGCCTCTCGCCGCGGCCTCCAGAGCGGTTTGCATCGAGAGAACGGTCTTCCCAGTCGACGCCTCCCCGTAGACCAAGTTGATCTTTCGAAGGGCAAAACCGCCCTTCAGCAACCGGTCCAGCCCGTTAATCCCTGTGCTCAGCCGTTCCATAACCAAGACCTCGCCGACTTGTTATCGAGAGCAAGAGTTTGGCTGGATTGAATAACTCTGTCTAGGAGGAAGACATTTCCCTCAAGTTAAGCTTCAAGCGGACAAAACTCTCCTCGTCGATGGTCCCGCATCCATAGCTCTCGAGGAAGGCCGAGCTTGGACACTAGGAGCTCCAATTCGAACCGGAGATCCAATAGTAGTCACCAAGTTTAGAAGAATTCCGATCGAGACCGACAAGGAGGCAGTGTTTCACGTCAAGACGGGCGAAAAGGGTGATTACAAACAGGTCGATGGGTCGACTATTTCCCCAAGTTGGCGAGAGGAGAGCGACCTCCTCAGACAATCGCGAGGACTCGCTGTAATTCTGGGAGATGTCGACGTTGGAAAATCAACCCTCTCCACCTACCTCGCCAACGATTGCTTTGACCATGGAATTCAGACCAGCATCATCGATGGAGACATCGGTCAAGCCGACATTGGACCACCCACAACAACCAGCTCCTCCACAGTTTCCAACCACATCCTCGGTCTTCAGGACCTGAAACCTGAGCGATCACACTTCATCGGTGACACGA
>VBAY01000110.1 GCA_005883085.1 Candidatus Bathyarchaeota archaeon | reverse complement strand
CCAGCGTCTACCACGCATCCGGAGTTGTAGACCGCATATCCACTACCATCAGTGGTCATCTTTGGGCAGGTGGTTGGGTTGAGGGCGAGTTGCTTGCTCCTTTCGTATGCGTTATCATGAGCCTGGATGATCAGGTCTACTTTCTTCTGAACAAGCATATTGAAGAAAGCTATTCCCATAGAGCAAGTTGCGTCGCTGCTGCTTATGCAGAGCTTATGGGTCGCAACGATCACCCAGCCTATTCCCTTCGAGCGAGCATTGTCTATCGCGTTCGCGATCCAGTTATAATGAAGATCATTGGCGTTGTATTGCCAACATCCGTATTGGTCGGTACAGGGCTGGCCGGTCTGCGAACTGCAGTTGGGCGACAAGGTGCATACGCCCGTGATGTTGTAGATTTTTGGAGCAGCAAAGATGAAACGTGCGATTGGATTTACAGCAGGATAGTCGAAATAGTATTCTTTGCCGTAGCAATCACCCTCGACCGGCCCGCACACAATTGGAACACCAACATCCAAAGAACAGCCGTTGACATATCTTTCATAACTGTGAGTCTCCCCAAAAGTGGAAGAGTGTCCACCGGTATCGCGGTCGCCGGGAAGAATCTGGATGTTGTTGAATTTGGACTTGAACTGACCACACCAAACTCCTCCGGTGACCGATGGGTCATAACTGAAACCTCCCAAGCCTAGAAAGAAGTTAGGGTTGACAGTCTGCAAGCGATTCAAGTTATTAACCGAAGTACTAACGGTCAGACTGCCGATGTCTCCAGAGGCGCTAAATGAGAAGCCAGCTGAGACTGCGTTGGCTGGTGGGACAATCCCGTTCAGGAAGGTCGGAAAGGAGAAGACTGATAGGGTCATCAGTAATATAGCAACGGGAACGGCACGTCTCATCCGGTTCGCACAAAGCCTTCAGTGCAACCTGCTATTAAAAACATATGAGATTCACTCGTCAGAAGACATAATTTTCATCCTCGGGATACCATTATCACCATCATCTCACTTGAACATGCAGAACCATCGATCATGACATATTTAGGCCCCGATTTCGGCATCTAGCAAAGTTTCTTCGGACAGCATATTCGCAAGAGGAATCGTCTCCACAGATAAGAAAAGACGTTACTCAAACGGCCGAACACAGTCCCCCCTTGATTTCTCCACTAGGTTGGCATCGCGTACCCGAGCGCTCCCAAGACTTTCTGTTCCTGACTTTACGACGTATTATCAAAATGAAAGAGAAGAGATAGATCGATTCCAGGAATCAGGTTCGCTTCTCGGATCCGGACGAGCGACGTAATCTAGATCGAGCAATGAGTGCTTTGATGCTGGTAGGGAATCGTGTCAGATAGGCCGACACGAGTACTACAGTGGTCCCCAAGGCGCCAAGGACATACCACAATCCATTGCCTGAGAAGAATGAAACTGGAGTAGTAATCGGGGTCGTCGATATTCTCCATGCAGTTACGTGCAGCTCCCAACCGGTGTAGGAATGCCAAGGCTGGTCCAGCCATTGCGGGTTCCAATAAATGAAACCTTGAACGTCTATCGTTTGTCCTTGCGCAGGCGAGGCAGGCGCGATTCCGGCGGCCTTCCAGTCTCGGTCTATTACCGCATAGATCCGATGCATGTAGCAGGCTGGACAAGAGGGCGTGGAGCCTGCGAGGCTGAACGTCGTGGAGCAAAAACTCTGTTTGTTGGGGAAGTATCCGCCGGTATTGGAGATATCGTAGAAGATGCCACAGTCCTCCTGGGGATCCACGGAGAGCGCGGTTACACTGTGAACCTCAACAAACGCAGGAACACCTGAAGTAGAGCACGGTTTCCCTCCGGAATAGGGATAGAGGGCTCTCTTCGAGAAGGGCCAATCCGAAGCCGAAGGGTTCGCTCCGTAGGACAGGTTGCCTGCCAGCTTGAATGCTCCGCCGCTGTAGTCAGCCCCAGTCGAGTTTGAGTCATACGGTATCCTCTGAATGGTCGCCGACCCGAGGACAGCTTCAAGGGTCGATAGCGTCGGACTACAGGAAACCGCTGGATTCCAAGAACCCACCACCAAGAATTGCTGTGCTGTTCTCGAATTTCCCAGAGAGTCCATCGTGGTGAGCGTCACGTTGTAGTAACCGTTTGATTCGTATGAATGGACAGGAGTCGGGCCGGTGGCCGTTGACCGGTCGCCGAAACTCCAGCTGTAGGAGTATGGAGGAATCCCACCTGCCGTCACGGCGGAGAAGGCCACAGCGTACCCGGGACCGGGATTGGGAGGCGACCATGTTACTGTGGAGACGGGAGGTTTGGAGATGCTGAAGAAATCCTGAAAAGAGCCCGCGAAATGGGTCTGAACATCTATTCTCCCATCATCCCCCTTTTCGCCGGTGACAGTGTAACTGACAAAACCATTTCCATTGCCCGGGGTGTTGCCCCCCATGAGCTTGACAAAGTAAGGCGCTTCAGCCGCATTGTACCCATTGTTTACCGACGTGTCGTTGATGTTGTAGCATGGATTCTGGAAGTTGCAGCTGAAGGTGCCATCTATTACAACCACTGTGCCGGCTCCTGGTTGGTAGAATCCCCTTGATCCATCATCGATGATGCAACCCGAGGTGGTAGAGTTGTAGACCGCCCAATTGTCAAAGTTAGTAGTGATACCGTTACAAAGGGGTTGGCCATCCACCGATGTTGAGTTGAGGGCCAGTTGCTTGCTCCTTTCATAGGCGTGATCGTCGCCTTCGAGGATAAGGTCAACTTTCTTTGAGAGGAGGAAATTGAAAAGCTCGGTCCCGATCTCGCAGTTTTCCCTTCCTGCGCTTATGCACAGCTTATGGATTCCAACAATCACCCATTCATTCTGACTTTGGGCATCATCTATAGCGATCTTAGCCCAATTCCAGTGGTTGCCGAAGCTATTGTTGTAATTTGGAGTATGGTAATCTATGTCTTTGAGGTCATCGCTTTCGTAGTTCCAGCAGTCGAAGAGGTAGCTACACTGCCGTTGTTGAGGGCTGTTACAGTCGGGGAACGGCAAAATATCAGGTTGTCCCTGATGCCACCTGTTGCACCTGCCGGTAATGTTGTAGATGCCTGGGCTTAACATAATGAACCTGGCGATAGGAGCGTTGGCTGGATAGTCGAAGTAGTACTCCCTCCCGTAATCGCATCCCTTGGGCTCGCAGGTGGGGTTCGTTGCCAAACTGTACGGACATCCGTAGGTAGAACCATGTGACCCCACGAACTTCTCGTAGCTCCGAGTTGCCGATGTATCATTGAGATAGGGGTCGTCTCCAGTGTCATGGTATCCCGGGATGATCTCAATATTGCTAAACTGGGTTTTGAACTCCGAGCACCATTTAGTGCCAGTGTAGGAAGAGTTGTAGCTCAGATCACCCAGCCCCAAGAAGAAGTTAGGGCCCAGGGACTTCAGCGAGCGCAAGCTATCAGAACCTACCCCCTTTATTGGGCTGTTTAGGTCTCCGGAGGCGGCAAATACGAAACTTGTTTCCCCAGCTCCCAGGGCAGTAGCAGGTGATGTCGTGATAGACGATAGGATGAGAGGCAGCACCGCTAAGACGCTGAAGAGAAAAACCCTACCACGTGGTATTTGCAACTGCCTGCGTCGATAGGCCGGCCTTCGGGAGATTTAAGGATGAATAATCCTCTCCCCTTGCGGAAGATATCGAAAGCTATCCGCCTCAATACAACCGCAAGTGCCTAGCAATTCCCGATACAGCTCAGATGAAGTAGGTGCAGGATTTCAATTGGCATTTCGGAACCGGGAGAAACCACCCTTCTTCCTGGAATGTTGGGGGATGCATAATGAGCTGTTAAGCAATGATAAGTCTTACCTTGCCAATAGTCTTAGCGTTCTCCCAACCCTGGTAGACGCAATAAGCTTACCATTCTCAAGCCCACACTTCGCCAAAGTGGTAACCTTTGACAGCTACGGGACATTGATCAATTGGGAAGCCGGGATTCGAACCGCTTTCAAGCAGTCTTAACTTGTTCAAGTGTAATTGAAGCGTCCCAAGTGTTTGGGTCGTTAGGATCTTTTGATCCTCTTTCGGTAGATTGTCGCTGTTGTGATTATCGCTAACCCCCCGATACCGAGAACAGTGAGCCAAACAATTTGCGAGTCGAGCGTCAAAGAGCCGTTGGGCTGGGATGGGGGACTTGTCGTACTCACAGTTAGAGTCCTTGCGGGGGAACCGCAGGTGCTGCTAAATCCTGCATTGTTAACATCGCCGCTGTATGACGCCTCCCACCGATATGTGCCTGGGATCTGAGGTGTGAAGGGTTGCGAGGCATAGTTTCCATTTCCATCGACAGACACAATTGATGTGAAGGATGGGGACCCGGTGCAGGCCTCGTTGTTCAGGAATGCCTTGAACGTTAGGGTTCCAGTCGGATTGAATCCGTTCATTATTGAAACGACTTCCGACGCTGATGATGCGAGTCGAAGCGTAAGCGTCTTGGGATAAACCGATGCCGTCATCTCCACATTCGCTTTGGTGATAGTAACATGGACGGTCGCGATGGACGTGTCGATTCCATCCGTCACCGTGAATTCGGCACTGTAGCGTCCTGGGATGCGACTATTGCTCGGGACCCAGGTCATTGTGCCAGTTACTTGTGACATGCCAAGTACGGCAGTAAAGGTAGCCCCCAGAGTCGTACAATTAGTGCAGGACATGGTGAGGGATTGAGGAGTGGCGTCAATGTCAGTAGCGTTTACGTCAAGCGAGAGGGTCTCCGCAACCGTTACGCTCTGATTGCCCGGAATGATCAGGACCGGCGGAATGTTGGTCGGCGGCTTCGGATAGACCGTTATGACTATGGTCGCATTAGAACTCTGAAGTCCATCAGTGATTATGAATGTGATATTGTAGGATTGACCAGCTTGGGCGACGCTTGGGGTCCAAGTGAAGCTCCCTGTAACTTGACCTAGACCACTGACTTCCGGGAAGGTGGCTCCAGCAGGGCAGTCCAGACAGGATAATGTTAGGTTCTGAGGAGGGGTATCAGGGTCAGAAGCGTTGACCTTGAACGATAACACATTTCCCGCGATGGCGCTCAAACCGGTTGGCGCTTGAAGGGTTGGAGGTTGATCGTGGGAGACTGGCGGAGTCACTGGCTGAAATCTCAGCAGGTTTCCCCAAGTGTCCAGGGCGCCGCAACAAGACCCCTCGCCCGCTTCCCACCAGAGCCATCCCATGTTCTCTGACTGCATCTGATTCGTTAGATATTGGATAAAGTGGAGTGTGGTATTCGAGTAGCTGGCGTCATCTGTTCCCACAGCGTCAGGAGGTTTTGCGCACACGTTGTTGCAACTGTAGTAAACGGCTCCACCCTCCGTGTCCAGAATGGGCATATGATAGGCGGAGCTTGCATTGAGCATTCCTTGGTTGTAAATATCTGCAACGCACTCGGCGGTGCTGTTGCTCCACGTTCTCGTGGCGCTTTTGTCGCAGCTTCCATAGACCCCAATGCTCTGCGACCATAGGTCATAAAAGAAGTATGGGTGAATTGATAGGAAAGTCTGGTTGAGAGGATCAGTTATTGTGGGGTAACAATTAACCAGGGATAGTGGATCAAACGTGCACCCATCGTTGCTTATCGTGTTCTCAACGGCAATCCAGTGAGTGTCACCGAGAGCTCTTGCTTGAGTAATCCACGTCTGATATGCCGCTGATAGCAACGACACAGACCCGGCAGGCTCGTTGATCGGCTCCCATACTATTCGGGTATAGCCCCAGTTGGTGGAGAGAACCCCGCTCCAGAAAGACAGCCATTGCAATTGGCAACCGTCGATAAGGTCCCTGTAACTGTGGTAGTCGAGGATGACCCACATGTTGTACTGGTGAGCGATCTGTATTGTCTGACTAAACCAAGCTGAGCTCCAATCGCCCAGTTCTCCGGACGAGCACGGCGTGGTGCCTGCGCTAAATCCCACTCTCACCGCATTGTATCCTGACTGGTTCAGCCGTTGGAGAGTGGATTGCATTTGCCCGTTTGAGGCCTCATCCAGCGTTACTCCTCCCCATCCCTGGATCACAGGTGGTTTAGTCGCAACTTGGTCAGAAATAGTCCTGGAGCTATAGTCGCCTGGAACAATAAGGGGGGCCGCCTTAACCATATTCATTCCCACTTGCTTTACCGTCGGACCGCTGAACGACGAAGACATGGAAATTGTGACGATACCGAGAAGGATGAGAAAACAGAGTAGCAACGATTCAGTCCGACAGTTCAAGGGGTACATTTCGGTGCACGTTCTCCAAGAGATTTAGACAACGAGGGGCCTAAATGATGGGTTCTCAACTGAACCATGACACAGTACTATTTTGGGTACTTTCTACCTGTCGTTACCAGCTATCAAAGATTACTATTTGGGCAGTTCCAACTTCAGCGTCAAGGGATCGGTTAAACCATGCCGGAAGGGGTGTCCCGAGTTGGAACTTGTCCAGTATGAACGCAATGCGAATAGGGATACTCGGTCTTGAAATGGGAAACTCATTGCCACACCGTCTATAGTAACCGTCGCCATCGCAGATTCGACGCCCTAAACACTCCAAGAGAGATGATAGAGGCAGCAATCAGAAAGGGCTTGCAAGGGATGATAATTACAGACCACGACAGCGTAGCCGGGGGCTTGGCCGGGAGGAAAGCAGCACGAAGATACAAGGAATTCAAAGTGATCCCTGGCGCAGAAGTGACGAGCCGTTCCGGCCACATTCTAGCAGTTGGCATAGAAAATAATGTTCCTAGAAGCCTTACCGTGGAGGAGACGGTTGAAAGAATTCATGACCTCGGAGGAATTGCCGTCGCCTCTCATCCCTTTTCGAGCCGGGTCCGACCATCGCTTGGGGAAGAGTGCTTGAAAACCGATGGAGTTGAGGTTTTCAACGCAACAAATCGAGGAGATTCCAATTCTAGAGCCTTGTTTCTGGCGCAAACACACGGGCGTCGAGGAACGGCGGGTAGCGATGCTCACTGGCATAGGACGGTGGGAAACGCAGGAATAGTCTGCGAGGATCCCTTAGAGGATATTCCCCATGGCCGAGCGAGGCTGTTTGGAGAATACACTAGCACTTGGAACATGACGGTTTTCAACTTTCGCCAACTGGCCTCTGCGCTAGCAAATAGGCCGCTCTGGAAGTGATGGGAAAAAATTCAGATATTAGCTATGTGCCAGGCGTGTCCTGGTTCCTTTCAGGGTAAGCTCTTACGATTGTTCCATCATGATTATCGATGATCATCCTCGGAGTCTTGAGAATTTGTCCGTAATCCTGAGCTCTTTCATCTAGGTCTGAAGCGA
>VBAY01000281.1 GCA_005883085.1 Candidatus Bathyarchaeota archaeon | reverse complement strand
TGATAGAGAGAAAACCCATTCGTTTCGACCCTAGGGAATTTCCTTCGTTTGAAAGGCCTGGCTTACCGTTTCTTTTTCGAGTCCCTCTCGCTCACAACGCTCTCGACATGCTCTATGATCGTCTTGAGAGGGGTCCCCGGCCCGAAATTGCCGGTAATTCCCTGCTTCTCCAACAACGGCTTGTCCTCGTCTGGGATAATACCGCCACCAACTAACAGAATTTCGCCTCCTCCTTTCTCTCGGATGAGCTTTGCAACCTTTGGGAAGGCGGTCATGTGAGCACCGTTTAGGAGACTCATGGCAACAACATCCACATCCTCATCGATAGCCATCTGGGCAACCTGTTCTGGAGTCGCTAAAAAGCCGGTGTAGATAACTTCCATGCCCGCGTCCCGGAAAGCCCGGGTCAAGATCAGCGCACCTCTGTCGTGGCCGTCTAGTCCAGGCTTCGCAACAAGGATACGAATCCTCTGGGCCGGTTTCGATATTGGTTTTTTCCGCGAGGGCATCGGATCGTTCTGATCATCCGAAGAACCCGTTCGCTAATAAGGACTATCGGATCTCTTCAGCTGTAAAGTTCGTCATATCGCTTGTATTTCCAGTAAGCCATGGAAGCAAGCCATGATACCACGAATATGCCGATTATTCCGAAACCCATCGTCTCAAAATCGAGCGTCCCAAGCCACTTCCAGAACGGACCGGTCAGCTTCAGCTCGTTAGACAGGACTTGGAGAAGTTCGACTCCGCCGATCGCAAAAGCAACCGCAACGGATATGATCGTCACAGTAAGATTATAGTATATTTTTCGAATGGGCCTCAGAAACGCCCAGCCATACGCGGTCAGCATAGTAATTCCATCAGTCATATCGACCAGGACCATTCCACAAGTGAACATGAAAGGGAGGACTAAGATCATCCATAGAGGAACTGTGGATGATACTCCGACTCCGACGGTGATAGCTATCAGGGCGATCTCGCTGGCAGTGTCGAAGCCAAGTCCGAACAAGACTCCGATAGGATAGATCTGCCAGGGCTCACGGACGATCTTGAAGAGTCCTTTGAAGTAGCGGTTTAGGAATCCCCTGTTTTCTAGTAGATTGTCCAGTTCTAATTCGTTCATCTTTCCCTGTTTGAGGGTCGTGAACACTCGATAGATTCCGAGGACGATTACGACGTTGATGAGCCCGATGAGAAATAGGAAGACTCCAGAGACTGTTGTTCCTATTATCGCGCCGCTGCTTCGAAGGGCGGGAATCTGATCTCTTACCGCGTTGGTGGCGAGAATGAGGGAGACTATAAGGCCGACGACGACCGTCGAGTGGCCGAGGGAGAACCACATGCCAACGGTAAGGGGACGCTTGCCTTCCTGGAGGAGTTTCCTCGTCGTGTTGTCAATCGCGACAATATGGTCGGCATCCACTCCGTGACGCAGTCCAAAGGTGAAGGCGAGGACTCCCAATCCCGCGAGCAGGGCCGACAATTGCCCTATGATGATTGAGGCGGCGAGGCCAGCGAGGGTGGCAATGCCAAGGGCCGAGTATATGATGGAGATTCTAAGCTTCTCTGCTGTCGAGAGTCCCAGCTTTGAGTGATCTAATCGGAGTTCAGTCAATTCAGAAGACACTCGCTCCAAGAGCTTTTACCGCTCCTAGACATATTGACAGGTTGTCTCGATCTGACTCGTCTATGTGGTAATATAAAGTCTTAAGTTGGTAATACTTTTAGCTGACTCGGCCGCGTCGAGTAATACTGTGAGGCGATGAATTGATGTTGAGTGATGAGGGGGTTACCAGAATAAGCATGTCTCTGCCACCTGAGCTTCTCGAAGCCTTCGACAGGGCTTCCGAGCATAGTGGCTACAGGGATAGATCAAAAGCGTTACAGGCGGCGATGCGATCCTTCATCTCGGATTTTGAG
>VBAY01000280.1 GCA_005883085.1 Candidatus Bathyarchaeota archaeon | reverse complement strand
CTTCCTTGTTGAACCTGATCATGGTCTGGGTCAGCTCGGACTTGCCGCCTTTCGCGACGTCACCGCCCCACAATGTATTGTCGGCGATGAATAGACCGCCTTTGCGGAGCTTTTTCACGCTCAACTTGAACGCGTCGAGGTAAATGTCCTTGTCAGAATCAAGGAAGACCAGATCATATTCGTGTTTGAGAGTTGGTAGAATGCGTAGAGCGTCTCCTTTCAAGACCTTGATTACTTTCTGAAGCTTGGCCTCGGTGATGTTTTTCTCAGCGCGTTTGACTCGTTCTGGGTCTTTGTCGATGGTTGTGACGGATCCTTTGAGGGGCGCGACTGCTCTTCCGAGCCAGATTCCGGAATAGCCGATAGCGGTTCCTATCTCGAGAACGTTCTTGCTCTGGCTGCTGCGGGCGAGGTTATACAGGAGCCGGCCGACGAGCGGTCCGATGATAGGGACTGCTCCGGTGTCGGCTTCCTCTTCCATCTTTTGAAGGAGGAGATCTCTTGGTTGTGCGATGCGATACAGATAATCGTCAATATAGTCGTAGGTTATGGCCAAAACTCAACAATCGGAACCGAGCCTCGGAGCGTGATAAATAATCCTTTAGCGGATGGGAAATTGCTCAGACGACATTCTGGGTAATGTTGAACCCCTGCGTTGCGGAGTGATCTAGTAGTGAGCCTAGGATGAGGATCTCGTAGAGCTGGTAGCTTATGTGAATTTGAGTTGATGGTTTGCTGAGGTTTTGAAGTTGTAGAGAGTTGTGGCTTGGACTGCGTCTGGAAAGTTCCCTGATGGCGCCCAGCTGGAAATAGAGCCATCATAGTTGTCTTGGGTGCGCAGCGCGGTAATCTTCAGAGTAAGGCCGCTAGCGTATGAGGCGGGCGAGGTCTCATTCGCCTTGCTGATAACGACAGAGTATGAGGTCGGGAGGGTTGTCCGAGGATAGGTTAGGTTCGCGATAGAGAAGGCGAGAAGACTCTACCCTAGCCAGAGACTTCCAGCAA
This sequence comes from Candidatus Bathyarchaeota archaeon, assembly GCA_005883085.1. Lineage (GTDB taxonomy): Archaea > Thermoproteota > Bathyarchaeia > 40CM-2-53-6 > 40CM-2-53-6 > 40CM-2-53-6. Next base: position 699 of record VBAY01000280.1, on the reverse strand, counting down.
GACCCGCTTCCACGACTTGAGTATTGCGTTGAGGAGAGGTATTTCGTCCCCGACGGAGGGAATCAGCGCAGGGCTTGTGAACTGCCAGACAGCAATGACTACTGCGATAATCATGAGGAGCGAGGTGAGAATCTTTCCTCTAGGACCCATGAACGATTAAGACTCCGGGGTTGAGGGGTTGCGGTTCACTCGCGTGTTACTCGGTGAAAAATCGCATAGTTACACTAGGGTTAGTAGGATACAGGGGCTGTTGTGGGAATCGGGAGCCTATAGACAGTGCCTGGCGGACCACGACCGATGCTTCTCTGGTATGTCTGGATGCATGTCGTAGACGGCGCCTGGCACAAGCTCGACGAGATATCGAAGCAGTTGCGTATTCCGAAGAATGCTGTCTCATGGGCTGCGAAGTTTCTGACAGATCATGGAATGGTGGAGTTGGGCTTTGAAGAGGACGAGATACGCCTCCACAAGTCCCATCCGAGACTGGAGGACGTGGTGAAAACGTTGCAGCACTCACCGAAGAACGATGCGACCTCGTGGGGTTCGAGCGAGTTTCCAACCGATCTCTAAGATACGCTTATTATCGCAAAGAATCGAGTCGTCCCTGTCCGATTCTGCGCGGTCGATGCTGTCGTGAAACCTCCATTACGGTGAACCGAGAATATTTCTCAAGGTTGGTTCTCGAAACAGCAAACTGTC
>VBAY01000282.1 GCA_005883085.1 Candidatus Bathyarchaeota archaeon | reverse complement strand
CCACGTCCTGGATGGTTTCGATCGAGATCTCTCCTGACCCAATCCTTTCAAGAACGGTTCTGGCACCTTTGAAATCCAGCTTTTCCGTGAAGAGTTCTCTCCGAGTCTCATCATTAGCTATAGAGGTCTTGAAAATGTCGACCAGGAGTCTTGCCTGGCGAGCTTTGTACTCTGCTTCTCGGCTCACTGCGCCGAGGCGGCGGAGGACGTGCCAGTGTCTCCAAGCGAAGAGGTCTGAGGCGTCAATTGTGTCACGGACAATCTTCTCCATATCGTCAGCTGAGAGTTTTCTGAATTCCTCTGCAACCAACAACGCGCTGACTGGACGTGGGAAGATTAGGGCGAATCGATATTGGTCGACCTGTGTGCCGATGTTCGATCCGAGGCGGGACCCGAATAAGGCGGCCATAGCGGTGGCGAGGGTCTCGTTGACTAGGTTTCCGAAACAGGAATGGACTACCACACTGTTCTCGACGCTTTCGATCAGGACAAGTTTGTCGGATGGAATCGGAGCCTGACGCTTCTGAGCGGAGAGAGTGGACTCTACCCGGTCAACTTCACCCTTCTCAAGAAAGCCGTCGGGTACGATTCCGTCGGAGAAGATTCTGCGGGCACGTCCAACTTCTTCGGCGACGTCGATCTGGACAGGAATCATATCTCCTTCCCAGCCAGGAATGGCGGTCAGAGATGGAGGGGCGGCTTCCACCTCGACATGATATTGTTCCTCGTCGACTGAGAGCACCTTCCATGTCTGACCATGGAGGATGAATTCTGTTCCGCTTGCGCATCTGCGGGCGACAAAGTCTTGGTCGAGGCTTCCAATCCGCCTTTTCCGGAAGAAGTCGAACACAGTATACTTCTGAACATCAGGTATGACAGAGAGGTTTGTGAAATAGTACTGAATCGCTTTGGGATTGCGAGCGGTAAGGAACTGGTCGAACTTTCTCAACAGTCTCAGCTCATCGAGCTGCGCGATAACACGGCTGAGTTCCACTGAATCTAGTTCGCGGAACGGGTAAGAGCAATGAACGACATCGCCGATTTCCTCAACCGTCATTCGACCCTTTTGGAGTAAGAGACCGATTATCTGATGGGCGAGGACATCGTAAGCCTTCTCATGAATGATTGGCCGTTCGAGCCTTCCTTCCCTGGCTCGCTGGATCAAAACCGCGGATTCCAGTATGTCGTCCGTGTTTATGGTCAGAATGACTCCGCGAGAAGTTCCACCCAAGGTGTGTCCACTGCGACCGACGCGCTGGACCAGCCTCGTCGTCTCTCGCGGAGAGGTATATTGGATGATGAAGTCGACGCTGCCGATGTCGATACCTAGCTCAAGGGAGCTTGTGCAGATGAGTGCTTTGAGTTTGCCTTCTTGGAATTCTTTCTCTGCTTCTTCCCGCAACTCTCTCGACAAAGATCCGTGGTGTACTCGGACAGGAACACTGGCGCCGATTGCCTGAATCTGGGCCGCTAACGCTTCTGCATGTTCCCGCGTATTGGTGAACACCAAGGTTGACTTGTGGGACTGGATGATGCCGAGTATCATCCGAGCACGGGACACGGTCGAAGCCGGTAGGCCAAGGTTGACAGATTCTTTCTGGTCTCCTAAGCTAGGATGGACGGATCGGACAGCAATCTGAAGTCCCCTAGTCTCGTCGGAACGTAATACTGCGACTCTTCGTCCGGTCCCGACTAGGAACTGGCCGATGCGCTCTGGTTCCCCGATGGTGGCGGAGAGTCCGATTCT
>VBAY01000279.1 GCA_005883085.1 Candidatus Bathyarchaeota archaeon | reverse complement strand
ACTCCCAGTTTGGCAGAAGCGAGTGCTTCAGTGAGTCTAACAGTAATCGAATCGCCGGGTAAAACGAGTTTGGACTTGAGCGGGTAGAGTTGCAATCTAATCCGCGCTCTTGATGAACTGTTTGACCGTGTCGCTGATTTGCCCTCTCCTGACGATCTCGAATATCCGTTCGATATCGTCGTGGGAAGATCTATCCTGAGTCAGAGGGCGAACCTCTTTCCGGATAGCCCGATAGACGTTCCTAGTACCTCTTCCTAGACCTGAGTCCCCTCTAAGATGAACCGCCTGAGCCGCGGTCAAGAGTTCTATAGCAACTACATACCGGCAATTCTCGAGAATGCTGGTTGATTTGTGGGCGGCTCCCGGACCCATGCTAACGAAGTCTTCGAAGTTACTGGAGGTCGGGATAGAGTCGCTGCTCGCCGGATGGGCCAATATCTTGTTCTCCGCGACCAAGGCGGTCGCCGTGTATTGAACGGCCATCAAACCACTTGCCAAGCCCGGTTTCGATTCTTTCCCAACTAAGAAGGCTGTCAGACCGTTGTTCAAAGATGCGTCGAGCAGAGCGGATATTCTTCGCTCCGATATGTTCGCGAGGGTTGAGAGACCCAAACCCATCATGTCAAGAGCCATGGAGATTGGCTGTCCGTGAAAGTTGCCCCCGGATAAGCAAGCTCTTTCATCCGGGAAAATGAGCGGATTGTCAGTGGCCGAATTCATCTCGATCTCAAGTGTAGACTTGACATAGTCCATTACATCGATCACTGGTCCCATGACTTGGGGAGCGCATCGGAACGAGTACGGGTCCTGGGGACGCCCGTCCACAGGATCGTCGTTGATTATCGTCCGGCACAGCTTGCTACCCTCTATGAGGGTACGAATGTCCGATGCAACTCGCCCTTGTCCGGGATGTCGTCTTACTTTGTGAATCCGGTCATCGAACGGGTCAATCCATCCTCTGATCGCTTCTAGAGAAAGCGCCAAAGCCGCTTCAGATGCTGCGAACAAATCATAGGAATCGCAAAGATTGAGACAGCCTATCGAGGTCATTTGCTGCGTGCCATTGTTCAGTGCCAGGCCTTCCTTGGCTTCGAGCTGTATCGGGTGCAGACCAACCCGCTGGAGGGCTTGTCTCCCTGAGACCCATCTCTCTCGGTATTCGGCCTTTCCTTCTCCCATTAACACCAGTGCGATGTGAGATAGGGGAGAAAGATCACCGCTAGCCCCGACAGATCCTTTTTGGGGAATGTATGGATGTATTCGTTTGTTAAGGAGCGCTACTATGAGCTCCGGAATTTCTGGCCTGATGCCGGAATTGCCTTTGATCAAGGTATTCGCTCTTAGGAGCATCATCGCCCTAACCACCTCTGCTGGGTGGGGTTTGCCTACGCTTGCGGCATGGCTTCGGAGAAGGTTTGCTTGAAGTTGTCTGAGGTCTCCGGGAGCGATTTTGAAGTTGGATAGTGCGCCAAACCCCGTATTGACGCCATAGATTACTTCGTCCGCTTGGAGTAGCCTTTCAAGAACTGCTCTGCCCCTTATTGTTCTCTGTAGTGCCTTCATGTCTATTCTAACCGTGTTGTCGCTTCGGGCCACGGACACTAGCTCTGTCAGCGTCAGGTTTGATCCATTTATCGTAACTTCGACCAATCTTCCACGAGAATGCGGCACAATACGATTTGGGAGATAAGGTTGGCTGTTCGTTAGAGCGGATTCCTTCCTTCCAAACAGTGATCGTTTTCCCGAAACTTCTCACACAATTCCTGGCGTTAGAGCCTCCAGGCCACGTTTTGAGGACCAAATTGGCCCAGCGTGTAACGCTGATATTCTGCTCCTACACCTCGGGCATCACCTTGAGTCTGGTAAAAGATCCCAAACTTGCGC
>VBAY01000273.1 GCA_005883085.1 Candidatus Bathyarchaeota archaeon | reverse complement strand
CGGTAGGCATCATTGACATCGAGAGATTCCTGGTCCGCCACACCTTGTCGAGAAGATGGAAGAGAACCATCTGGGCAATGTTCGCGGCTGCACCAAGCGCGATGAAGAACAGTATGGTAAGCGAGTCTATTGACAATGCCGAACCCGCCTTCAAAGCTGATCCCAAGCCGAGCCCAACCGCCAACGCAACCGAGGCAACGACGTTGGATTTGATCATCTTGTAAGGCGTCGTCCGCGAGAAGAGAAGACCCGCCGCGAGAACCGCGATTGAGGGGGGAAGAGCGACGAGGAGTAGGGATAGATCCGCAAACGACAACGGCGACAGGCCTTGTCCAGCGACTGAGTGTCCAATGACATAAAGAGAAGCGAGAAACGAAACAACGAATCCGACCCCAACCCTTGGAATCCCGCCTCGCAAATCAAGAGAGGTTAGAACGCCGAGGCTAACCAGCCCGATAATGTAAGCTGAGGGATCACCTTGTATTCCTAGACCGAAGAGGAAAGCGATAGGCACAGAGAGCACTACGGTGAGAAACGGTCCGAAAGAGTCCCGCGTGAAGGGAAGCCTGCGGGCTTTCTTCAACTGCGACAACGCGGAGCATGCGCCTTCCTAAGAGTGAACTTGCCATACTCAGATTCCTAGTAATCAACGGTGTGACCGACACCCGGCGGTTTTCGTTCCAGCGCAATTACATGCCCGCAAGACGGTAGACCGAAGAGTGAAGCCATGAAGCGTCCATCTATGAAGCGTAAGACGAGGCAGAAAGACCCTGATTTAGATGTGGAGTCCGCGGAGACTCTAATCTGGACATGCTCAGCATGCGGGGCCGACAATCCTGACTCTAAACAATTATGCATATCATGCGGCGGAGCCCGAGCTGGAGACACGGCGACCCCGAAGGCCGAAGAACCACTAGAAGAACAGGAACCCAAAGAACTCGAAGAACCCGAGCCACTAGAAGCTTCAGAACCGGAGAAGATAGATGCTGAGGAAACACCTCCCGAACCGACAATTTTCTCTTTCGACACCAGTGAGAAAAATCCGGAGCCACCATTACCAGAACCTGAAATTACCCCCTTCCTGCCAACCCCTACCCCATACACCCCATTCAGCCCATCGGCCACCACCCCAACGACCGGGCACGGGCGTTACTACATGGTATTCGTGAACACCCCCGCCCAATCCCTCATCAAGTCAAAGGTCCCGATAGAGTTCGACGACTTCCCAGTCGTCAGTATCGGACGCAGCCCCGAAAACGTGGTCGTCATACCAGATCAAGAAGTCTCGAGAAAACACGCGGAACTCACGATGAGCGGAGCAAAACTGATGATGAAGGATCTGAACAGCAAGAACGGCACATTCCTCTACAACGGAAAGGAATTCCAGCAGGTTCACGATAGCGTCGAGGTTAAACCGAACAGCATAGTAAAGTTCGGTACCGGCACTATCGTGAGGCTTACTAGTGAATGATTGAAGCCCTGGAAACTCCAAAGCTCATCAGCGAGGCAAAGGAGAAAATGGGAAAACCACTCCTCGAGCCCAGAGAAGTAAACAGAGTCATCTTCGTCGGAGACACCCACACAGCCGTCGACATCACACAAACAGTATTCGACAAGTTCTACGGGGATTCCGACCTAGTCGTCTTCTTAGGCGACTACGTTGACAGGGGAGAGACTGGCGTGGAGAATCTCGGACTCATTACCTCAAAGTTTCTGGAGGACCCTAGCAAGCTCATAATGTTGAGGGGAAATCATGAGAGCCCTTTGACGAACCCCTACTACGGCTTTCTAGAAGAGGTTACAGAGAAGTTAGGAGAGGCCAGCTATGACAGTTTCAAGGAGTTCTT
>VBAY01000272.1 GCA_005883085.1 Candidatus Bathyarchaeota archaeon | reverse complement strand
TAGTAGGTACGAGTGGCTGGTTGTAGATCCGGTAGCAGTAGATCCGTCACCGAAGTCCCAAGCATAGACATACGGCTGAGCCCCCCCTATCGCCGTGGCAGTGAACTGGATTGTCTGTAGAGGGTAAGGGTTGGATGGTGCATAGGTGAAGCTGACCGAGAGCGGAGCGTATGCGAAGAATTCGGTCATTGAAGTGGCCGCTGCATCATTGGTGGACAGGCTAGCAAGATTCCAATTCGTCTCTATGGTGCGGGTGAATGAGTAGTGGTTGTAGGGATTGGTTGTAACAAAGCTGTTCTTTGTTCCTCGACCAGCCCAGACGGCGTAAACACAGTCCTCAGAGCTGTTATTGAGAGGGCAATACCCGCTCCCTTCGTCAAAGACGACGAATAACGCGGCTCTCTGTGTAGTGAATGTCGTGCTGTTAAGGATCTGTGGGACGAGACCGCTGAGATACGCGTCCCCAAAGGGTATGGAGGCGGAGCAACCGCCCGTATAGCCGTGCATGTTATCGCAGTTGTTCGGTGTGAGCCACATGAAGTTCGGCGCCGACCCTGAGTTGAGGTCGTCGATGAGAGTGCAATCACTCACGGCGCAGCCGCTCGGATTCGCTAGGACTACGTTAGAACATCGTGCGGTGTTCGATGTAATGTCGGTGAAGAAGACAAACGGATTATGTTCTGGAGTATAGGGTTGGTTGTAGTTAGTGTCGCAACCGCTTGCGACCGCTTGGTTCTCCATATAGCCCTTCCATGTCAACCCTGCTACCTCCAAACTATCTACAAGGTTCGCATGTGACGATGGTGTGCATGGATAGCTGACGCAACCGTAAGTGTCTCCGCCTAAGAGGGCTATGTAGTCAGCCTGGCTGAAGTGCGATACACCGGTGTAATGAGATCCGATTCCATACGAGTTTGCCAGTCCAGCAGTGTAGGGGTCCCCGTTAGTGCTCAAACAAGGGGGCGGATTTCGTGCGCAAATCTGGTTGATGCCATGATCCTCCATAACGATGATCACGACATGGTCGAAGTAGGTGCCCGTACCAGCAGCCATCATGGATGTTGTTGAGGTGGTTATCGATGAATCGCCAACGGCGGCTGCATGGCTTGCCACCTGTGACGCAGCGACAACCCCCGTAATAGCTAGAAGGGACAGTGTGAAGCAGAGAACTCGGGCCTTGTTGTTCACGAGTGCCTTTGTCATTCCTTTTTTCTCCTATCATTGCAGTTTCCGCCTGAAATATTTGAATGGTCAGTCCACAGAGTCCTAGAACCGACCACATCCGAACACTTTAGCCTACTCCGTCAGCTATACTCGATATATGGTGACATCGGCGTATTGATTCTTCAATCCCGATTTTCCATATCTGCACTAGGGTCCCGCGTCATGACAACCGCAGCTGAGACAACTCCTTTGGTTTCAGGATTGAAAAGACTCTCAGCAGCGAGGTTCTCCCACGATCTCATAACTGTGGTCTCCTCTAGGGCTCGTTCTACTTCTTGGAACTTGAGTACGGTGGTTGCATATCCACCACCATATTCTGGAGCCTTCCCAAGTTTTCGATCTTGGCCTCGATTGAGTCGCCAGGTCTGAGAAGGTAGGGTTCTTTGTCCGGCTTCCGGTAGATCGCGACACCGGACGGAGTCCCAGACGTTATGATATCACCTGGTTCCAAGGTCATGGATGAGAAGAACTCGATCAGCTCTCGAACTTTGAACACCATTTTCTTGGTGCTTGAGTGTTGACGGGTTTGCCCATTGACCCGGAGTTCCATCCCAAGATTGTCAGGATTTCCCGCCTGGTCTGGAGTTACTAAGCAGGGACCCATGGGACCGAAGGTGTCGAAGTTCTTGCCGAGGTTACAGAACCCCCGTTTCATTTCGGCAAACTGGATATCTCTGGCACTTATGTCGTTGAACACGGAGAAGCCTGCCACGTAGTCAAGAGCATCCTTCCTCGGAACATCCTTACACTCTTTCCCGATAACCGTGGCGAGCTCGACCTCATAATCGAGAAGCTTTACCCTC
>VBAY01000271.1 GCA_005883085.1 Candidatus Bathyarchaeota archaeon | reverse complement strand
GAACAAATCGACATCCTTGTAGCTTTACGAGCAGCTCACGAAAACAAGGGGCTTTGGAGCGGAATCAACGTTCATACTGGCCAAGTCTCCGATATGTGGAAAGAGGGGGTACTGGAGCCAGTAAAGGTCAAGGAACACGCGATCGGATCCGCAGTGGAAGTCGCATCCATGATATTGAGAATCGACGACGTAATCGCAGCTGCGAAACCGCCTCCTCCACCCAAAGGCGGCCCGCCTCCAGATTAATTATCCGAGAAGAGAAAAGCCCGCAGACTGCTGAGCGCATCTAGGGAATGGGAGGCTCTTAATTGCTCTCCAAGACTTATCATCCTAGATAGGATGCGACCGATTTCTCCGAGTCTTCTTGACCAGTCTGGCTCGTCAGAAACCATGTCAGGTGAGAATCAGGCTGGTTATTTTCAACTCCATTCCTCCTACTTACCCTCTCCACGTCCTCCGCCGACCGGATAACCTCTCACAAACCTGCCGAAGAAAGCACTGGTGGCGACGATAGTGTTCGTGTTCTTGTTGTTCATTGAGGTTTCTCTATTGCGTTGATATCTAGGTTGATGATTGACGAGAGCGTCTCCAGGTCTCAAGGCTGGAATGAGGTTCGAGAAAACGACAATCCTTAACTGAAACTTATTTTCTGGGAGCCTTTGCTCCGGTAGTATAGCCCGGTCCACAAGTTTGGCCGAAAGTATGCCGGACTCTCGATCCGGCGACCCGGGTTCAAAAGGCTCTAAAGAGCCTGAATGTCCCGGCCGGAGCACTAGACCACAAACTTGGCCAGCATCATACTCATAACCGGCACACCTGGAGTCGGAAAAACGGTGCTGGCCAAGAGCCTCTCCGGAAAGTCAGGCTTCAAACTAGTTGAGCTAGGCCAGCTGGTAAGGAAAGAAAGGCTCTACACACACTTTGACCGAGCTAGGAAAACCTACATTGTCGATGAAAGAAAGCTTCGAATGCGACTGGTAGCGTTGTCGCGATCACCAGAGAGAATCGTTCTATCAACTCACTTGATTGGAAGATTTCTCCCCAAAGCGTCAGTGAAAATGGCCCTAGTTCTTCGCCTGGACCCAGTTGTCCTCTATAACCGACTGCGCGCGAGGGGGTGGACCAAACGGAAGGCATGGGAAAACACGGAAGCAGAGATATTGGACGTGTGCCTCCACGAGTCCCATTTGCTACTCGGACCCAGGAAAGTGTATGAGATCGATACTACTCGAAAGTCGGCCGCGTCAGTCTACAAGGAGGCAGTGCGAACTCTGTCAAGAGGGAGAACTGGCGGGTCAGAAGTAGTAAACTGGCTTGCTCGTTACGATCCGCTAGAATTGGAGAGATCGTTATGACTGAGAAAGAGAGGTTCTGGATTATCAAGTGCCCGCGTTGCCAGACCTATCAGATTGCTGATTCCAGAAACAAGAGCAAGACATGTTCTCAGTGCTCACGACGGTTTGAGATTCTCGATCTGCCCGTGCTCGCCTCTGCTAAAGACGCTAGGGAAGCAAGGACTATCGTTGCAGGGCTGAAGATGCCGAGAACAACCTTGTCTGAACCAAAGGTGATATAGCGGTCTCCGGGTCAGCACTTTTCGAAGGTGCTGGATAACTGTCTTCGACTGCCGGCCGGAAATTCATGGAGGAACTCTCGAACCTTCTCCAAAAGCACGTCAGTGTCTTGACCGCGCAAGGCAAGACTTTCATCGGCACTCTGACCGGAGTTGACACCGAAACCCTCAGCGTCTGCCTCACTAACGCAAAGTCGGACGCCGGCGATATCCACAAGGTGTTCCTAAACGGCGACACCATTCTCCAGATTTCCAGTTTTGAAAAGCCGTTCGATCTTCAGAGCCTCGGTGAGAGGCTTGAACGGGTCTTTCCAAGAATGGTACGCGTGATGGATGAGGCGGGAGTGATCGTTGTGATGGACAGGATCCGAGTTAATGAGAGAGGTATCATCGAAGGCACTGGTCCGGCCGCGGAGCGGGTTCAAAGA
>VBAY01000148.1 GCA_005883085.1 Candidatus Bathyarchaeota archaeon | reverse complement strand
GAAGCCCGCAAGCTGCAGTCAGACCTGTCATCTCCTTCAAAGTTCGAGGCCATTCCAGGCCTTGGTATCAGAGCAGACGCGGATGGCCGCGGCGTCCTATTGGGCAATACTGACCTGATGAGAAAATTCTTCGTCCCAGTGGAAAGTAATTCCGAACAGCTAGAGCGGTTGCAGAACGACGGAAAGACAGCTGTATTCTTGGCGGTTGATGGAGAACCCTGGGCGATTCTGGGGCTCGCGGACACGTTGAAAGAGACCTCAGCGAGCGCCGTTAGGAGCTTGAGGGCAATGGGGCTCAATGTGATCATGCTCACAGGCGATAATGAAAGAACTGCCAAAACAATTGCTTCAAGCCTTAACATCGACCAAGTCATTGCAAATGTCCGCCCTGACGAGAAGGAGAAGGTAATCGAGAAGTTGCAAGCCGATGGTAAGAGAGTAGCTATGGTTGGAGATGGGATCAATGATGCTCCCGCCTTGGCCAAGGCGGACGTCGGAATCGCAATCGGAAGCGGGACAGATGTGGCGAAAGAGACGGGAGGGATAATTCTGATTAAGGATGACCTCAGGGACGTGGTCAAGGCGTTACAGCTGAGCAAGGCTACTGTGAGAAAGATCAAACAGAACCTGCTCTGGGCCTTCCTCTACAATGTGGCCCTAATCCCGATAGCCGCAGGGATCCTGGTGCCCTTCCTTGGTCCCGGAATCTATAACGTGCTCCCGCTCCTCGCAGGAGGAGCAATGGCGTTCAGCTCAGTAACAGTCGTCTCGAACTCGCTATTGCTGCGGAGATTCACGCCGAAAATCTAGGAGGTGGACAAATGCAAAAAGATCCAGTGTGTGGCATGGTGGTGGACGAGAAGAAAACGAACCTTACCTCGAAACACGGGGACAAGACCTTCTACTTCTGCTCAACATCATGTAAGACCACGTTCGACAAGGACTCTCACCGATACGGACACCAATAGTAGGCGCGTTAGCAAACCGAACAGAACCGAGCCCGATCAGGCAATACGCGCCACTGGTGGTGGAGGGATTAAGATTCCAATTCCGAACAGGGCATAACTCGTTGACTCCCAAGCAGTCCCAGGCATCGACTTACCCGAGGTTCCTTGGCATGGAACGTCCACCTCTCGTGGTATCAGAGGGGCCAAGAAGAAGACTGCGAGGAAAACCGGCGCCGCTGCGAGAAGTTTGCCATTCTTCATTTTCCTTGTTCTTCTAGACAGCAATCAACTAGCAACACGGTTTTACGGGCGTTGTCGTACCGAACAACTATCGAGTTGCCAGTCTTGTTCTCAACGGAAACTTCCCCTACCGATACGGCTTTGCCGGGCGAGACCCTAACGTTCTCCATACAATCTCCGTTTCTCTACCTGGTCGGGGTTCTTATCATCTTCTGCTCACCGACTCACAACTCAGAAGAACTATGAGCCGCTACTGACTTTCTCCGTGAACTGTGTGGAAATCTCATCATGCTAGAAAGTTTCAATCCCTGAAACTCTCAAACCGTTTCATTGTTCAACCTTAACGCTGGGAATTCGGGCGGGCCCGCTACGGGAACCCGAGAGCCGTCTTACTAGTCCTGATAGAAAAAATGGGAATGCCCTGGCTTTTCTAGGCAGGGGCTAAAGCTCTTCGACTCGATGTTATAGTTGAACCGGGCAGAGAAAGTCAGCAGCGGCATTTCGAGTCACGGTTACCATCCCGGCGTTCTGGGCTGAGAGAACTGCCTGTTCCGAGGTCAGTAGTACGGGTGTGATTCCTGAGTCAAAGGTTACAGTGAATACCTTCCAATGACCACCGTGATAGTCTGAACTTCCGGGAGCAACGGCCGCGATCCCGAGCTGTCCTGTGGCACCGTTTGTTACCTTGTAGAAATTGTCCAGGCCTTCATTGGGAAAAGCCGCTGGGGGAACCACAGTTCTGACTATGGTCCCGTTGTAATAGAGGTTACCTAAGCCAGGCGTGGCTGCAAAAGCCGGTGTTACTGGGAGGACCAGTGCGATAACAAGGGCCGAGAAGAACGCCATGGTAAGAGTTTTCATTCTTGCAATTCACCTCCCGGATTCTCGTAGGTAGCTTTCTCGGACCGGATACTTTACGGGTTTAGCGAGATTAAGTGTAGATTAGGTGTAGTTTTTCACCGCGTTGTTGTTCGCAGGAGAGCGATGATGGCCAGGGCCTCGGCAACGTTGATGCTCAGTAGGTAGGGAAGGAATGGGTCTTGGATGTACGAAGCCATGGTGAGGAACGAGTAGACTGCGAGGATGTTCTGGGCGAAGAGGATCGATGCGAAAACACTCAAGCCCAGGCTAAACTGGGCGTGAGTGTCCCTGTAAACGCGAAGGTAGACTGCGACTAGAACCAACAGAAGAACCGCACTTATAGCGGCTGTGTACATGCTAAGGTCCATGAGGAAAGACATTATCCCTTCACCTCCTGCTCAAACCCTAGGTCTGATCTGGGCCCATATCTCGTCGAAGAGAGGTAGATGTGCTTCCATCTCGGGCGATAGAAAGTAGAGCTTCCCGTACTTCTCTCCAGCAGATGAAACGAGATGATTCTTCTCGAGAGCCCGAATATGATGCTCGGCAACCCTGTAGTGAACATGGAGAGCTTCTGCAAGCTTGTTGATGTTGTAGGGTTCTCTTCGTAGGAGATTGATGATTCTTCCACGGTTGGGACCTCCTCGGGACCCGGCCAGAACATACCACAACAGACGCTTCCAGGATATTTCCGAACTGGACCTGGACATCCCCACGTTTCTGCCGTCCCGGATATGATCCCAACCACAACCTGCATTAAGACTTGGCCAGACTAGAAGGAGACTAACTTCCTTTAGAAGATAGGTCAGGATTAGGTCAGGATTACCCGTTGTCACTTCAAAGGTTGTCAGAGTTGGGGAGTTCTCTCACGATGAAGAGGCTGCCTGCAAGAGTTAGGTCCAGCACTCCCGTTGCCGTTAGTGCGGCGAGATCTGTGCAGATGGGCTCACCTGGTCCTTGTTGGTTCAGAATCAAAACAGCCGAACTTCTGAGGTTAAGACAAAAGGATCTGCAGCCTCTTCTTGAACTCAATCCCAAGATACCCCTGGAAAGACGCGGATTCACTGGGATACATCGTATGGGCAATAAGCTTAAGACCGATTTGACGTTCGGTCCGAATGTGGAAGATGAGAACAACTAAAGGCGTTCTTCTATTGCTTTCTGCTCTCTTGTTGACGGTTTTGCCCTCCACAGCTTTTGCTGATAGTGGCCACAAGACCTACCAGTACCTGTTAGGTGTCGACCCTCTCTGCAGCCTTGCCCCAGATGCCTGCCCCGATGTATCAAGTGCGCCGAACGGTGACATGGTGGCGGTCGCGGGAATGGGCACCTTCGACACTCGCTCAATGACAGCGACAGGCGACGGCACGTTCGTCCATAAAATGGCCGACGGGACCCCACGAGCGTCAGGCACCTGGCACGCGACGAGGCTGCTTGCGTTCCACTCCTTCGGAAGCGGGTCTGCGCAAGGATTACCATCGAACTTTGAAGGCGGACTTGCCCTCATTCAGGTGACGCTAAAGGTTGGCGATACGCCCGTCTTCAACGCTGTCCTCAAAGTGGGCTGTGAACTCGGGAACCCACCCGGCGGTATCCATGAAGGAATAGAACTGACTGTGCTGGGAGCAGGGATCAACTTCAACCTAAACGTCAGCGGATTCACGCTGTTCATTCTACAATAGAACAGGGCTCGTCAACCCGAAAAAACCCCCTTTTTTGGCATAACCTTTTTGAACTGAGACTTTCCCTCAGACTTTCCGAGTGCCCTCGTTCAACCAACATCGGTGCGCGGTGGATTTTCAGCATCGGCTTACCAATAAGTTTGAGCGACTCTTGCGTGTTCAGTGTTCTATGCCGTGATTGTTTTTCTTGAGACGACTCGTTACCATCGGTATCCAGGATACGAGTTCCTTCAGGTCAAGACCGTGATTTGCGAAGAGGCAAAGCAACGGTAACTATCAAATCATATATCCTCCATCATGACTAATCTCGATCCATCCTCACGGAGAGGTCATCTTCGCGAGAATATCAGAAAATCGTCACAGTGTTCATCACCGTCATGGTCATCGTCGTTGCTCTGGTGCTGGTGTTTTCACATGTTTCCAGTCCTACCATCCCTCAGAAATACCCCACGTATTCTGTCTACATTTTCACCAGAAACGGCAATCATACCCAATTCCAAGTATCCTATAGCGTCGGGTCAACGACTGGGATGAACCAAGTAGAATCGTTGAGCTTCGACAATAAAACGGCCCTCGGAAATTTTGTCCAGCTTAGGGACGAGGATTGCATCTCTTTTATCATAGAGAATACTACGGCAGAATTTCGATTGAGGGTTGACTGCGACAACGTCGGCGTCTACGTCCTGACAAGAAACGGGAATCATACCCAGTATCAAACGTCCTATGTCAACGGAGCAACGGATATGGTTCAGATTGAATGGTTGAGCTTTGACAACAAAACCGCTCTTGGAGGGCTTGTCCACTTTAGCCCCAAGTGTGTCTCCACTGTTGCTGAGAATACTCCACTCGAATTTCGAATCAGAGTTCAATGTTGACATACGAGCATCATCAGCGTCTAGGTACATGGATTCTGATAGTCCAGAATAGAAGTGAGAGGGTGTCAAGACATGTCGCGGTGACGTAGGAAGCCGGAACCCAAGCAAGGGGCAGGTCGTGTTTGACTAGTCGAATTCCCATTCGAATTCCAGACTTGGAAAAACGATCGGGAACTCAGGGATAGTAAAGGGCAAGATCCCTCTGCCATACGCCATCCCGCAGCGTCGGCAAATGTACTGTTTCGCTAACAGTGTCGAGGCTAATGACGGCTTGAAAGTGAAAAATATGGCGATCCATTACACTCCCACTAATTCGCGATCGCCAGTATTCATTGTACGTACTGAGGACACCTTAGCCCTCTTAGTCGAAGCCCGATTCTCTGGTAGAAATGATAACTGAAAGAGAGAAGAGTCAATCAAGGAGGATAAAGTGTTCACGCAAATGAAACTTTCCAGATTGAAAGAGCACCCAATCTCTTTTGTATTCAAACCAACAAAGTAAGCAGAGCCTGATTGACTCTTGAAATCGGTTGCCAGGAACCTTTCTGATCGGCGACTGCGGAAGAGCATCACTCGTATTTTGCGGGACAGTGAACTCTGCTCGATGGCTACACTGGACCCACGGAACCGGCCACATATCAACACGGCGTATTTCTGTTACAGAGGACTTGATGGTCTGGAAATATTCTTCCTGTCGGACATTAAGTCTCGTCACTGCAGGAACTTGTTGAGGAATCCGTCTATGGCGATGACGATCTTCCGGACCAGCCAGCCTTGGGACGCTCCTGGCCGTGGACTACAACTATTCGGTACATGTTCTCAAACAGAAGGACAACTGGCCCGGAGAGCGAGACAAGTATACGCGAAGCGGTTTCCATCCTATGCGAAGTGGATGTCCAGTACGAAAAAAGGCGAGAAAAAACTGGCAGAACAGTTGATGTCTTACAGGTTCTACAGGTTTCTGCCGCGGCAGCTGAAGGTATTGGACGAAGCAGAGTATGGAGGAGCAGTATTCATCATGGTGAATATCGGGCGAAGAAATCCCGCGTCAAAGACCGAATAAGCTTCTCCTAGGGCCTGGATCAATGGTATTGACGCTTTTCTTCCCACGTTTTCTTGACCCCCTCGGTCTGAGTCTGACTGAGTACGCCGCGCAAGATATACGAAACTGTAAGGAGCGGGATATCTCATGTTCACGGTTGAGGAGCGCGATCTCGTTCGCAATCGCATAGTGCAAATGAGCCGTGCAGACCCTCGACTAGTCGGGGGTGCTCTGGTAGGGTCTACAGCAGGCGGCGGTGGCGACAGATGGTCCGACTTGGACCTCACTTTTGGGCTGGCTGACGGCGCGGCAATAGATGATGTTCTCGCTGATTGGACGGCTCGTCTTGTGAACGAGTTCCAAGCAGTTCACCTATTTGACCTCCCACATCTGTCGACGATCTACAGAGTCTTCCTTTTGCCGAACAATCTTCAGGTCGATTTGTCTTTCACTCCCGGGAACAAATTTCTTGGCAAGGGTCTCAGGTACGATTTGCTCTTCGGGAACGCTCTCGAAAGGGACCCTGCCAAGCAGACCTCGGCCGAACAGACCTTCGGACTTTCCGTGGTTTATTTGCTTCACGCCCACGCCTGCATTGCTAGGGGGAGGATGTGGGAGGCTGAGTACTGTATCAGTGCGGCTCGAGACCAGGTGCTCTCGCTTGCGTGTCTTCATAAGGGTCTAAAGACAAGTTACGGTAGAGGGTTCGATGATTTGCCTCCGGAGACCTTAGAGTCTGTCATCGGAGCTCTCGTGGGTTCACTTGAAAAAACTCGGCTGATAGAGGCACTCGGCAGATGCGTTGGTGCGCTTCTGCAGAATTCCCAGGATGTTTCCGTGCTTGCTGGGAGGCTTGAACCGCAACTTCGTGAGCTCAAGTCGTATCAATAGGATTGGCTGGAGGAATGAACCAAGACTCACGTCCTCCCTTCTGGGCTGGTATTATACCGAATCCCTAATGAAGAGGCCTCAAGGATTAATCGGAATGTGTAGCGCGAACCAATCATTCTTCTTACGACGAGAACTTAACCTCACTTGCGACTAAGATTTTCGGGACTCGACATTCTCAGATTCAGGTATATCTAAGGATAGCTTCAGATGTGTTCACTTGTACACAGTCATTATTTAATCGTACTGGGTGCATCTATTGCGGAAAAATTGTCAACTGTCAAAAGCCTTCTCAACCATCACAGACTCACTAAGATTATTCTCGCTGTTCTGACGATTGCTCTCCTCACTCTTCCAGCTGTCTTGTCGCACAGTATCGTTCCCGTATTCGCGGTCACAAGCAGCGCCACGTCCACGGAACAGCTCGTAACCGACTATTCTGCAGTGTTTGTCGGCCAGGTCAACGTCGCCACTCTTCCCGCTTCAACTGAAGGCATCGACACTCCGTTAGGCCTGCCAGACTTGTCTCTGGCCACCCAAGCACAATCAGGGGCCGCCGATCCGTCGTTTGCGGTCGTTACGCCAGGCTCCCAGTCATTCATACACATAGTGAAAAGCTTCGCAGGGACACCTGGAACCAATCCCAACCCCTGCCGATGCTCACCTCCAGACATGGGCCTGGCAGCAAGCTCCAAGTTCGTCGTGCAGATGGTGAACCTCGCAGGTACGATCTGGAAGAACAACGGTGTAAAAGTTACAACCTTCTCGCTCTCCGACTTCTGGTTCCTGCCCGTGAGAGGAGGTCCTCTAGGAATCGGAATGAGCGACCCTGAGGTTCTCTACGACGCGGGAGCAGATAGGTTCTACGCATCGATCCTCGACACGTTCGATGTGAATCGAGTAAACTTCGCAGTAACGGCCACGAACGACCCCACTGGAGCATGGTTCATCTACCGTGTCATAGCTAACTGCAATGCTGCCACACCATACTCAAATTGCTCTCCTAGCTCATCTAATACACTTCCAGACCAGCCTTACATCGGCTATAGTAGCGACAAGTTCCTCATAACCGCAAACGACTTCGACATCACAACGAACGCCTTTCTCGGATCGCAGTACTGGATTTTGAACAAGGCTGAGATGCTCTCAGGCTGCACAGCCCCAACTTCATGTCCCCAGGGGCGCAATATTGACGCCAAGACCAACGCCATACCCAACAACAACTTCGCGATTCGGCCGGCGCAGCACCTGAGCGCGACACCCACTCTCACTGGGGACACAACTCCTACCGCCTACATGGCGGAGAACTGTCTCACGGAAGTACCTCCCGGGATTCTCTTCAACGTCTGCCCTACCGCTCCTATCCCCGCCGATCCAGGCGGAATAAATGTCTATACGATTCATGGCACCCCTCCCTCTCCAACCTCTGTCATGACCACAACGGTTCCCATTCATCGGATAGCCTTTGCACAAAGATCCGATCAGCCAGGGAACCCGGCGAGCCTTGACACGCGAGGCTCAGGTCGAATCACAGGTGTAGTCTGGAGGAGCAATCTGCTATGGACAGCATTCAACGACGGCCCGTCCTCATCAGGCTGCTCGCAACCCTCCTGTGCTCGCCTTGACCAGATCAGCACAATAGCACCCTACATGACTCTTCAAGACATGGATCTCACACTGCCGGGAACGTCCGTGTTCTATCCCGCGCTCAGCACCGACACGCAGAATAATCTAGTCGTACTCTACGGATCCTCAAGCTCGACTAAGTTTCCGGACCTCGAAGTCGTAGGACAGCTCAGCACTATGGCACCCAACACTGTCTCACAGGCGGCAGTAATCGTTGCTGGTACGGCGGCAGACCTCAGCGGCCGCTGGGGAGACTACTTCTGGGCGGCTACAGACCCGGCGACCCCTAACACCTTCTGGGTCTCTGGCGAGTACCGCACGGTAAGCCTCTTCCAGGGCTGGTCGACACAAGTCGGAGAAATATCATTCAGCACCACCTAGCTTTCCCCAATTTCCTCCCTCTTTTTTTCCAAGTAAAATCCGGAGGCCTTAAACCGTCTCTCGAAAAAAAATCGAGAATCTCCATTCTGAAAGGAACAAAAACAAGAAACAAGCTCGTCCAAGTAATTCTCGAACGCACTCCTGACTCGCCACCGCAATCTTAACAGATTCCCCATCGGCGCTGATTTACTTCCGCCCTTAGGAAACTATATTCTGGAGGGCGAGTATCCTTTGGCCGGCAACGAACCAAGTGTTGATTATGGTCACGATTCTCCAGCCGTCCCGGAGAATGGATTGGAGGGCCAAGCGGAGAAAACGACCGACAAACGGCCAGAACCAGGACTCCCAATCTTCTCAATCCTCGACTCCATAGACTTCTCGGAACATTTCATAATCATCGGTGATGTCGGAACGGGGAAGAGCACCGTAACCCCGATTCACGAATACGAATTGTGGAAGGGGAAGAGGCAGATTGTCATCCGTGAGCCCTCGAGGGCCGCCTGCAACGCTCTCTTCTATTCGCTCCAGGCGCTTCATCCAGAACTGGGAGAGGAGCTGGCTGTCATTACGAAGGACACTCAGATCAATGTCAGCGGCAAGATCAAGATAGTCACGGACGGGGTATTGCTGAGAATGCTGGCTGAGAACGCAATCTATGATTCTTCAATTTACTTTGACGAAAGCCACCAGATGACATCCCAGCTAGAACTCTGCATGTCACTCGCAAGGAAGCAGGAAGCCAGCGCAAGGAACCTGTTCCGGGTCATGAGCGCCACAATCGACCCGAAGGAGTTCCTATCCTTCCTAGGCATCTCGAATCTCTACCGAATGAGCGGTCGCAGATACCACGTCTCGCTCGACGTGGAGCTTGCAGTCGACCTAAATGGAATGCTCAAAACTCTAGACCGCTATCTCTACTCGCAGCCCCGCGACGAGTCCTGGCTAGTCTTTCTCCCCACAAGGCGGCTAGTCGAAAAGTACGCCAGCAGCTATCGGGGCGTCTATATTCATGGAGGCCTTGAAGGCTCGGAAGTCAACAGGATCCAGCGCCGAGCTGAGCTCGACAAGAATCTGAGAATCTTTGCAACAAACGTGATTGCTTCTTCCGTGAACATCTACGTGGACAACGTGTTGATCTTTGATGACGTGATTGACAGCAAGGACAAGCTAGGTCAAAAGACGCTACACTACACGAGTATAGACAACAACTCTCTATTACAGATGATAGGCAGAATCGGACGCTTCAAGCCAGGCCGAGCCGTCATCCTTAGTGATGCGCCTCTTCCGCAGAAGATCAATCCGATACCTGTGCGCAAAGCTCTCGAAACCGAGACCCCGTTCGACCTGGTGCTCCTCATGTCAAAGTATGGCCTGAAACTCTCCGAGCTAGAGTTCATGTCGAAGGTAGACCATCGCGAGGTCGCCTTTGCAGAGAACTGGCTCGTCGAGATTGGAGCTATCGACCGGCACCGTAAGACTACCTGGAAGGGGCTCTTGATGAGCGAAATTCCATACGAGCCTGACTTTGCACACATGATCTCCAGCGCTCTAATCTCCGGAGATTATGATATGGCAAGGTGGCTCCTAGCCAGCGGCTCGTTCGGCGACTCGCTCAACCACGCTTACAAATCAGAGAGGGAACGCGAGGCTCGCCGGTTCCTGTATGGCTTCGACAGAACAAGTGAGCTTAACATCA
>VBAY01000270.1 GCA_005883085.1 Candidatus Bathyarchaeota archaeon | reverse complement strand
GAAGAAAGTGGGGAAATATTCCACTTCAAATCGATCTCAAACTCTCCGTCGAGGACTCGCCCAACAGCGCCGGAGTCGTTGCAGACGTAGTTCGGGCGGTCAAAATCGGTTTGGACCGTGGAGTCGGAGGCGCACTCACCAGCATCTCTTCCTATTGCTTCAAGTATCCGCCAGTGAAGATTCCCGACGGTCAGGCATCTCAGTGGGTCGAAGACTACATCCAGGGAAAAAGAGAGCACTAGGCGGAGACTTTTCGCGTTTTCCGTACTGCGGGAGCTTCCAGAGCCGCTCCCCAGTTATGATTCAATCGACCTCTTCCTTTCCATTCTTCATAATGCTCCATTACGCCCGTGAACAGTAATGGGAGACCGATTGTCGCGTCGACATGTACAGTACACTGTTCAGCCTTAGGGTCAAGCTTCCCCCACGACTGGCTTTCGGGAAGCTCGCAACCGGACAGACCCCCGAACTTTGGATCATCTGTAGTAACTTGGATCGCAAAGCTGTGTGGTGGGACAGGCATACCAGCAATCTCCGCCATCGGGATGACTTGCTGAATGTAATTCTTGGGAGTCCCGCCCCCGATGAAAATTACTCCTGATTTTTGCCAACGCCGCTTTAGACTCATAATCTCAAGATTGTCCAACATGGGGTCATAGACCATTGGGGGCCGACCCTGGTCGAGCTGCTCATTCCTATAGACTGTTAATGCCATCCCAACCGAACTATCGGCCAGTGCCGGGCAGAAGATGGGAAGGTGCTCCCTTGAAGCGGTGGCGATGATGCCGTACTCATCGTTTATTCGTTGTCCCATTAATTGAAAGAACTCTCTGCTGGAGTATCCTCGTGGCTCAAGGCTTTCCGAGAACTTTTCCACAAACTCGTCAGCCTTAGTGAACATGACATCATCCGCGTAGGTGTCGTAGACCCTATCTATTCTCATACTCCTGAGAGTCGGGTCGTCAATATGATGATGGGCCATATAGTGGCGGCCTCCGAGAGACTCGTAGAGATCGTGACTGAGATTCGCACCGGTCGATACGAGAACGTCGATCGCATGGAAGGCGATGAGGTCCCGGAGGAGTCGCCTCATTCCCCCAGCAATCATCGCGCCAGACAAGCCGAAGAATATGATCGGACGATCGGGGTCGCTTAGCATGTGAAGCCAGATCTTGTAACATTTGCCAAGCATTCTGCTCTGGAAAGATGTGGCGTTGAACGCTTCGAGAGCTTCGCTAACGGTGTGAACCTTCGCAACGTCAAAATGCTGAACAGGATGTTTGAATGCGTCGCCCCGTGGCGAGAATTGAATACGAGAAGATGAGGCTGACGCAGATATTTTCTCGTGAGAATTAGAATTCTTGTTGGGCTTCATTTTATCCTTCTAACTTGATTTCACAATGTGTCTACCTGTTTCTATTAAAAGCTCGTGTTCTGGTACGAGTCGCCTTAGATGAAACGGCAACTCTCGTTAAGATGATGAAAATAAAGAGATGGAAGTTGAATCGGGTCGGATTTGTAGCTATGCTACCAAGGTGTACTCCACCGTTAGCCGAACTTGGTGGACAAATGTACTTCCTGTAACGCTTGAGCCATCTAGAACAATGCCGACGCTGATAGTGTTAGCACCCGCGCGTAGGTCCTGGCTTCGCAAAGCTCCGACAACAGTGTTTTGTACGCTGGTCGCTGGAAGATTAACAGGGGCTTGTCCATTCAGTGCGATCCCGAGGGCGTTGTAGCCACCTGTTCCGCCAAAATAAACAATTGTCACGAGAACTGAGTTCACCGTGGTGAATCCTTTGACTGGGGCGAACGCGAACGCTGCCGTCGCATTGACGGAACCTCCGGAGAAACCGCTTGTCATTACGATCCCTGTGGTGACTACCTCACCTGTACCCGGCTGAAAAGTCAGACCAGAGCCAACGTTCAGGACGCTGATATCTACGCTGGTTACTTGAGAGGTTGCGGTCGGCGGGGGAGAGCTTGGTACAACTGCCTCGACGGACACGGTTCCCATGAAGATGGCAATCAGAAGGACACTAACAATGGCTCCTTCTATTTTCTTCAGAGCAGATCACCTCCGCCACGACCTATGATTGATGAAAATTCTTGTTCTCTTTAATAAGAGAAGTGGGGTCTCGCACTGTTCTCGTGAGCACACATAGGGACAAGCGAAGAATTTCTCGCACGCAGGGACCTGGCCGAAGAAGGGCACAAGTCAGGCGTTTACCAGCGACGTCTGTGTCGTTGGAATCTCGGTGGACGACGGGTCGGACGCCTTCCGCGACTCCGCTGGTGTCTTTCTCCACCTCGCCTCGGACCGTAGGGACGAGGCGGGAGGAACAATGTCGGGTACGATCTTCGTCCAGGAGATGTCAGTCTAATCATCTCTTGAATGTTTGAGGAAGTTGTTCTTCTTATTCTCTCAAAGATAGAGTCATCGTTTCGACTTACGAGGGATACTGAGATTCCAGCACTTCCAGCACGGGCAGTTCTGCCGATTCTATGGAAGTACGTGAGGGGTTCTTCCGGCAAGTCGAAGTTAATCACGCGGCTTACGTTCGTAATGTCGAGGCCCCTTGCCGCCACGTCCGTAGCGACTAAAACCGCGACTGATCCGCCGCGAAAAGCCTGCATTGCCCTATCTCTTTGACCTTGGGAAAGATCTCCATGAATCGCTACCGCATTGTAGCCTTCTACTCTTAGGGCTTGAGCAAGTCGACCGGCTCTGATCTTGGTCGAACAGAATATGAGTCCTCTCGTAATCTTCTCCGCTTCTATAAGGGAGCAGAGAGCTGGGAATTTTTCATTCTCTTCAGCCCACGTATATTTCTGTGAGACAGATTCAACAGCAATCTCGTCGCTATCAACAAAGATTCTCAGGGGATTCTTCATGTAATGATGGGCGAGCCTGATTATCTCGTCAGGCATAGTAGCTGAGAACAAGGTTGTTTGACGGGGACCCGGGACCCTCTCGAGTATCAACCTTACATCATCGATGAACCCCATGTCAAGCATTCTATCCGCCTCGTCCAGCACAACGAATCGGACCCGATCTAGGTCCACTGTTCTTCTCTCCAGATGGTCAAGAAGTCTGCCCGGAGTGGCGACGATAACTTTCGTGGTCGGCCTTTCTAGTTTG
>VBAY01000269.1 GCA_005883085.1 Candidatus Bathyarchaeota archaeon | reverse complement strand
TACGCTAGTGCGATCGGCTGGTAGGCTTGTGGGGTTTGCGAAGCTATGATCGGCCACGCGGACTGGTTGGCTTTCTGGTTGTAAGCCGCGAGCTGTGACTGGTTTATGTTGAAGGGTCCGGAGTTTACAAGGGTCGTCCACTGGCTCACATAGATTGTGGGTATGCCGAATTCGAGAGAGGTTGCAAGGCTGGTCAGATTCTTTTTCTGGTAGAGCTGGAGGTGAACTTCGCTCGTGTAGCCGACAAGTAGTTGGTAGTAGATGTCGTAGATGCTGGTGACGTTGCTGAGGTTTGTAATCGTCCGGTCATTGTGCAGGGTCTTGTTAAGTGATAGAGTGAAGTCGCGAACGTCGTTGCCTCGGACGTCAGTTGACGTGATTACCACGACAACGCTGCTGCCTTGGCTGATGCTGAACTCTTTGCTGACGATGGATTGGGCGATGCTGGATTCTGAGTTCTTGGGGTTGTATGCTGTCTCAGTATAGACAATAACGCTTTGCACCTGTAGGATTGCTGGAACGCTTAGCGCGAGGGCTACTAGCCAGATTACGAAAACCGCCCGGTTGTGCTTGATGATAGTACGGGCTAGCCTTGTGAAGAGCAATTCTTTCCCTCTCTGAGGGTGTGAAACGAGCCGGAAACGGGTTGAGCGTCATAAAGCCGTACTGTAACCCTGAACTCTCTGCTGGGGCGAATCTGGGGCGTTGGGTATGTCTATATGGCGAAACTGAGGTGGAATCTAGTCTAGGCGAGCGTGGATGAAGCCGGTAAGCCTTCTACTAGCCCAAACCGGTCCCAAATTGGGAAACAAGGAGCGAAATCTGAGGCAGATCTCTGAACAGGCGTCTAAGGCACGAAAGAGGAATGTTGACCTTTTGATCTTTCCTGAGCTTCATCTTACTGGCTATACGATGAGGGACGAAGTGACCCATCTCGCAGAGCCGATTCCGGGTCCCAGCACGCGGAAGGTTGAGACCTTGGCGAGGGAGCATGGTGTTCACGTAGTCTTCGGCATGCCTGAGGAGAGTGAGGTGAAGGGTGTTATCCACAACACTGCTGTGTTTGTCGGCCCGAAGGGGTTGGTTGGAAGATATAGGAAGATCCATCTTCCGACGCACTCTGTTTTCGAGGAGCGTCGGTACTATCGTCCGGGCCAGGAAGCGTCTGTGTTCAAGACTGATATTGGGACTATTGGTTTGAATATCTGTTATGATCTCTATTTTCCTGAGCTGACGCGTTTGCAGGCGTTGCAGGGGGCAGAACTGGTTGTCTGCATTTCCGCGAGTCCTGGGTTGCGGCGGAGGTTTTTTGAGGGTTTCTGTTTGAGCCGGGCGATGGAGAACGCCGTCTACCTTGCCTATGTTAACAGGGTTGGTATTGAGGAGGGTTTGCAGTTCTGGGGTGGAAGCAGAGTCATAGCGCCGAACGGTTCGGTTCTTGCTCAGTGCAAGTATGATCTGGAGGAGTTTCAGATCTGCAAGGTTGATCTCGGCGAGGTTTCCCGGGCTAGGGCGTTCATTCCGACGATAAAGGATCTGGAGCCCGGCCTGTTTGACCAGTTGAGAACAAAGAGCAGAGAAGCGTAAGGAGAACCACTCTTGCGTCACGAGATGCTCTGTGCAATACCCCCCTTCTTTTTCGCGAGAAAATTTTCTGTCTGGTGTTGATAATCGGCGAGACAGGTTGATCAGGGCACAATTCGGGCTTTAACCACAAAGCAAGCTAACGTGTAATTTAGGGCAGTTTCCGAACGATTTCCGAATGAGTTGTTACGCGATTCCCAGATTCAAGATCAGGGTTGAAAATGGGCGATTTTCTGTTTCGTATCGGTTCAATGCTAGATAACAATCTTGGACAAAACGGCATAATAGGGAATCTCCAGAATGATTCCTGCCCGCTTCTCGCAACAACCCTCATTAGCACCCTCGGCGAATGCCCGTATGGTACCTGATCATGAAAGGTCGTAACTATCGTTCCCCATCAGGCCAGGCTTTCACACGGATGAAATACATCCACGGGTCCCCGGCGCCTAAGGTTTCCAAGTTCAACATGGGAGATCTCTCCACCCAGTTCCCGCGAAAAGTCCACCTAGTGGCTAGAGAACACGTACAGATCCGGCATAACGCCCTAGAATCTGCCCGTGTGTCTGCGAACAAGGTTCTAACCGACAGATGGGGAGAAACAGGATATCGACTACAACTATGCGTGTACCCTCATATTATTCTCCGAGAAAACAAGATGATCGCCACCGCGGGAGCGGACAGATTGCAGGAGGGAATGCGGCGAGCCTTCGGAAAACCTACCGGCCGAGCAGCTAGGGTTGAAAACGGTCAGGACATCTTCATCATCTACGTTCCCGAGGATGGAGTTGAAACCGCGAAGAAAGCATTGGACGTCGCAGGGACAAAGCTGCCGATGAAAACTCGGACAATAGTCGAACAGCCAGTCGCGGCACAGATACCAGCAGGAGCCTAGCCGTTTGCCCAGGCCCGACGCAATAGTCGTCCGGCTTGAAGACGTAAGAAAAGACGACATTCCACTAGTCGGCGGAAAATGCGCCAACCTAGGCGAGCTAACAGCCAAAGGAGTACATGTCCCTCCCGGATTCGCAGTAACCGCCGAAGCATTCCGCCAATTTCTCGAAGAAACGAAAATTGGGGAGATCATACACAAGAAGTTAGGGAGTTCCAACGGTGCCCGGGACCCTAAACAGTACGAGGAAGCGTCCGAGGAAATCCGCAAGATTCTAGAATCCGCTCCAATGCCCCCGGATATTGCCCGCAAGGTCCGGAGCGCCTATCGCGAGCTATGCCAGAAAACAGGAGACGAGAATGTGAAAGTTGCAGTCAGATCCTCTGCCACCAGCGAGGATTTACCTGACGCCTCGTTCGCCGGGCAACAGGACACATACCTCAACGTGCGCGGCGAGGATCAGCTCGTACACTATGTTCAGAAATGCTGGGGCAGCCTCTACACCCCCCGGGCAATATTCTACCGGGAAGAGAAAGGCTTCCCACACGAGAAAGTACTCATCAGCGTTGGAGTCCAGAAGATGGTACAGTCAAAATGTTCAGGCGTAGCTTTCACGCTAGACCCGATCAACGGCGACCCATCCAAGATTGTCATTGAATCAACA
>VBAY01000268.1 GCA_005883085.1 Candidatus Bathyarchaeota archaeon | reverse complement strand
CACTCAGCGAGCTCTGGCTCAACCCCAATCGAAGCTATTCCCCGGACCACCTCCACCAGCCTGACATGTTCCCCTTCTACCGTTGTCATCGGACAGCAGAGTTCGTGCACCACCACTGTGACCGACACGTCCGCCGGCCAGGCAATTCCACCGTCAGGGTCCGTAGGTCTCTTGAGTGCTGGACCTGGACTCCTATCTCCGACTAGTTGCGCTCTTGCTAGTGATTATAGCAACGCCGCGAGCTGCTCAGTCACCTTCACATTTTCCGAACCTGGACAAGCATCGATCAACAGCACTTACAATGGAGATGTTACACACTCGGGAAGCTTTGACACCACCTCAATAATCGGCACGCTCAAGATACCAACTACCACAACCATAAAGTGCTCGAGTCCAGTGGTAATTGGCCAGCCAACTGACTGTATTGCCACTGTCAACGATAACTCGGGGGCAACAGCAACTGCCCCAACGGGTACGGTCACCTTCACGACCAACAGTTCCTTCCCTCAGCTAAGCTGCGCGCTTGCCGCAGGAGCGGGGGCAACTCCGAATTGCTCCGTGCAATTTACTCCTTCGGCTAAGGGCATAGTTACGGTCTCAGGAAATTATGGAGGCGACATGATTCATACGGGAAGCTCCGGGTCGGGAAACTTTGCCAGTACGGTGCGCGTGACTACCACAGAAATAACTTGTTTAAGCCCTGTTATTGTAGGCCAGACAAACTCATGCACGATAACGGTATCAGATAAGTCACCGAGCGCAGCCACGGTGCCGACTGGAAATGTTACTTTCACAGGCAGCGGGGGCATCGGATCTTTTTCCTCTGACATCTGTATGCTAGTTGGGGACACTGACGCAGCCTCGAGCTGTTCTGTAAGTTTTGCTCCAACTTCCAAGGGAACGGCTACAATTACGGGCAACTATGCTGGTGATGCGGCTCACGCCTCAAGCTCCGGAAGCTGGAGCATCACTGTGAATATTCCAGCCACTCCTCCATCATCGACCTCGCCTCAACATACTAGTCCGACATCATGGGAACAAAGTCTTCCGTCTTTGTTGAGTGCGCTTGGGGGCCTGGTCGGGGGGAATGTGTTCGCGGCAGGGATAACTATTGTGGCGGTTGTTTCACTTTACCTCGGCAGGAAGAAATTGTCCTCCGAAACGGCTGAGAAGAACCAATAGTAAGAGCAGTGCTTGGTAGCACGGGCTAGAAGATTACCCGGCTCACTATGGGCGTTTTATATTGGTTACACGTAACTTGAACTGTAGTGTCTTGCCTGCCATGGGATGATTCCCCGTTTTCCCGTAAGCCTTCTCTGGGGGAATTACGACTTCTTTCTCCTCATTGACCTTCATACCGATCAGGGCTTCGTCGAATCCTTGAATCACTTTTCCGGCTCCGAGAATTACCTGCAACGGCTTGTAGTCTCGGGCAGGACTGTAGAGTCCTGCGGATTTCGCCTCTTTCTCCATTGAGGTATCGAAGACCTTCCCGCCGGGGTATCGTCCCAGATAATGTACCGACACGGTGTCTCCCTTCTGGGCCTTCAGTTCTAGGGTGCTCAATGTCGGTTGCTTTCTCGCTAGGGGCTCTGTAAATAGCTAACGGTCGTTTCGCTGTTCGATGTTCCGGCCGCGGCTCTTATCGATTCGAATTCCTGTTTGAGAAGGCCAAGTACAACCAAGTCATGATACCGGTTGTCAAAAAAGACCGCATCTCTTAGGCGCGCTTCTTCTTTGAAGCCCAGTTTCTTGGCGAGTTGGACGCTGACATTGTTCTCAGCGTAGGTCCACCATTCGGCTCGGTGCAGGTTCAATTGTCTAAACACTTCATCCAGCAGTAGTTTGGCTGTCTCTGTCCCGTATCCCTTGTTCCAGGCAGTCTTCTCTCCCAGTGCTAGACCGACATCAGCACCGGTCATCCTTCGTTGGAACTG
>VBAY01000267.1 GCA_005883085.1 Candidatus Bathyarchaeota archaeon | reverse complement strand
ATCCGCCGAAGCCGCCAGCAAGCTCTTTGGCGTGCCTGTCGCGTTCGATAATCACCAAGACCTCGTGAACAGCACTGTCGTCGACGTCGTCGCAGTCACCGTGAAAGTACCGTATCACTTCGAACTGGCGACCGCAGCGCTCAGCGCGGGCAAGGCCGTGTACTGCGAATGGCCGCTCGGCAACGGCTTGAAAGAGGCGCAGACCTTGGCCGCACTGGCGAAGAAGAAGGGCGTCCTCGCCGTGGCGGGACTGCAGGCCCGTTCTGCGCCGCCGGTGGCTTACGTGCATGACCTGATCAAGCAAGGTTACGTCGGTGAAGTGCTCTCCACCACGTTGATCGGTTCGGGAATGGGCTGGGGACCAACGGTGGAGCCGTACAACGCCTACCTCAACGACAAGAAGAACGGTGCGACGATGCTCTCGATCGCGCTCGGCCACGCGGCGGACGCGCTATGTCACTGCCTCGGCGAAGTGCGAGAGCTCTCGGCCACCATGACCATGCGCCGAAAGTCCTTCACGATCGCGCAGACAGGCGAAAGCAAGCCCATGAACGCGGAGGATCAGGTGTGCGTCACCGGACTGCTCCGGAGCGGGGCCGCGCTATCGATCCACTATCGCGGCGGCGTTTCGCGCGGCACCAACCTGCTCTGGGAGATCAACGGCACCGAGGGCGATCTGCAGCTCACCGCCGCCGGCGGCCAAGCCCAGATCTTCGAAATGACCGTACAGGGCGGCAAGGGCGCGCAGTCCTCGCTCCAGGTCCTGCCCGTGCCAGAGCAGTATCGGTGGTCGCCGCCGCAAGGACCGGGCCCTTCCACCAACGTCGCCCAAGCATACGCGCGCTTCGCCCGCGACTATCGCGAGGGAACACATTTCTGCCCCACGTTCGACGACGCGGTCACACGCCATCGCATGCTGAACGCGATCGAGACGGCCGCGGCAACCGGTCAGTGTCAAAAGCTCGGTTGAATTTGGCGAGAAGCGTCCCGAAGAGCGAACGTTTACCCCTTGAGCTAGGGGTGTTCTGTAACCGCAATCGCCGTATTAGAGTATCAAAGACTAACATCGGTCCTCGGATTTCATCTAAAAGACTTCGCGTGATTCGAAGGGTACTCCTAGAGAATTCTTTTCAACTGGTCCATTCCGGTTCTCCACGATCTGGAAAGCCATGTCCAAGGTAGTCGGCATCCTAGCCAAAAAAGGCTCGAAAGAAATCCTCACCGAGGCCAGGAGGATTCACAAAATAATCGAACAGCACGGCTTCAGATCTGTTCCCGACCAAGATCTAGGGGAATCGGCGAAGATTCCGGGGAGCAAGCCTCTCAACCGAATGGAGATCGCGCTCCTAGTAACGCTAGGAGGGGATGGCACGGTACTGAAAGCGGCTAAGGAGGCGTTGAGACCAAAAACCCCGATCCTAGCGGTAAACATGGGCCGCAGAGGCTACCTCACAGAGGTCGAACCTTCCGAGTTCGACACCGCTTTCACCAAGTGGGAGAAAGGCAACTATGAGCTGGAGGAGCAATGGAAACTCCTAGTGGTTCACAAGAACCAAGTTGTGGGCGAAGCCCTCAACGAGGCACTTCTACTTCCAACCATACCAGCGAAAATGCTCAATCTCAATCTAGCTCTCCGGGGCAAACAGGTTTTCCAGGCTCGCGCCGATGGAATCATCATCTCCACCCCAACGGGCTCGACGGCCCACTCATTCTCAGCAGGAGGACCAGTTCTCGAAACCTCGATGGAGAGCGTTTCGCTGACGTTGATCGCCCCTCTTCAACCAGTCAAGTCTATCGTTGTGCCAGTAAAGGCAGGCGTTCAGCTACGAGTGGCAGAACCGGGTCCGAGCGCTAACGTGGTGGTAGATGGTCGTCTTGAGCGTGAGATAAGGATCGGGCAGTCGTTATCGTTCAGAAAATCCGTTAACAGTACGTTTTTCGTCAGGTTCGGCGACTCATTCCTTCAGAGGAGTCTCAGAAGATTGTCCTCCGAAAGGGAAAACGGTTGAAGGTGCTCGTCCTCGATACTTCAGCGTTCATCATG
>VBAY01000147.1 GCA_005883085.1 Candidatus Bathyarchaeota archaeon | reverse complement strand
CTCCGGAATTATAGAGACTGACGGTTAGCTGCCCGCGAAACCCCGGATCCACCAGAGCAAGACTCGCGAACAAACCTTCACGCGCCAGAGACGAGCGAAGATGTAAAAATCCGACAATACGATCAGACAGCTCGACCCTTTCCATGCTAGCCACTAGCGAATGTTGTTTCGGTTCTAGACGAACCTCTCGATCGATCCTCAGATCAATTCCCGCAGGATTTATCCTGAATCCGCGTGGAAGGATATCCAGTTCTCCTTTTCTCATCGCGGAAGCGATCTCTTTGTCCGAAAGGACCATTGACAGATACCGGTCAACCACCGTTCACTATTCAAGGCTTGGAAGAGGACACGATTGAGTCAAAAAATGGCAGAGCCGAACCTAGCTGAGAAACACGTATGGACCCGGGGAATGAGACACCTCAAGAAAAACGACCCGGCACTCGGGAAGATCATTAGCCGTCTGGGACCGTACGAGTTTCGACTGGATGATGATTACTACGAAGCGCTGGTCGGCTCGATAATCTTCCAGCAACTGGCAGGAGTCGCAGCGCGCGCAATACTCAACCGGTTCAAACAAATCTACGATGGCAAGATTCCACGGCCTCGCGAATACCTCGACACTGAGGAGAAACATCTGCGCGCAAGCGGATTATCCCCCCAGAAAATTCGATACATCCGGGATCTATCCGAGAGGATCGAGAATGGTGTACTGGACCTCAAACGATTGTCCGATCTTCCAAGCGACGAGGTCGTGAAAGAACTCGACGAGGTAAAAGGGATAGGCAGATGGACCGCGGAAATGTTTCTCATCTTCGTCCTAGGACGAACAGACGTCCTACCAGTCGACGATCTCGGGCTGAGGAAAGCCGCCCAGAAAATCTACCGACTGCGAAAACAACCGACAAAAGAAAAATTCGAACAACTCTCAAAAAATTGGCATCCCTACTGTTCGATAGCTACGCTCTATCTCTGGAGGAGTCAGGAGAAACCGCAAGACCCAGTAAAATGGTGACGTGAGATACCGGCAAACTTTCCGGCCTAGTTGAGAATGAAATCGACAGCATGTTCCAGTTTCACAGCGAAATCGTCCGGATAAGCATGGCCTAAACCAGGCTCAACAACATACTCAAATCTTAGACCATTCACTTTCATGTTTGAGTGGAGAATGCTAACCCGCTCGAAGAAACGATCCTTGTCACCAACCAGTAGCCACGCCTTCAGTCCAGGTTTTTCGGTTGCTTTGACAAAAGACGCGAACTCTTCCGAGTGAGACGGGATTACCGACGAAGCTGGAGCTACCGCGATGAATCCTCGAACGCGAATACTTCCTTTGAGAGCAAGATAGATCGCAAGCGTGGCACCTTGGGAGAAACCAGATAGAATCGTTTTCTCTTTGTCAAGCTTGTAAATCCTACTCAGTTGAGAGTACATGTCTGCGACCTCTCTTTCCGAACGAGCCAGGTCATCCCAGCAACGGCTGTGAGAGGAGAGGAGTTGAGAAGAACGCGGGAAAGCGACAATGACACCCTTCGATAGTGCATGCCTCCAGAGCCCCACAAAATCTTCGAAATCCTCTCCCCTTGGGTGGAAAGCGATCATAACAGGCCGGACCTCTCCAGGCGAGTAGTCGGTGGGAGTTAGAACAGTTAGCTCGGGCTTGGCTGTGCGGTCTGCAATGTGTTTCATACGCTCGCATTCAGCGAGGAAAATTTTGAACTCGGGCCTTTCACGAATTGGATCGAGATCCGTTTCAGTCTTCAGCGCTTCTTCGGACCACCAGAGCCCCCTTCTCGTAGCCTCATTAAGCACTTGGAGTGCTTCGCCCAATTCTCCTAGCCGGCTGCGCAGACAAGCTTTCCAGTAAGTGGTTCTGTCATCTTTTCCAGGAAACCTGGAGGCGGCTTCCTCTGCAAGAGTCAGGGCATCACGATATTTTCCGAGGTTGTAGAGTTCGAAGATCTGCTTTTGGAGGTTGTAGAAATTCTCAGGAGATTCTGACGCGTGGGTCGGGTTTGAAAAATCGCTACGATCTCGCATCATAGTTCTCTGGACATGATTAAGCCGTCGAAGTACTTTCCGTCTCTGAAGATTTTGTGAGGGATTATTCCTGCCTGTTTGAATCCTGCTTTCTCATAGGCTCGTCTGGCCGTTTCGTTCTGGGCGAGAAACTCTGCTTCGATGGTCCTTAGTCCTGCTCTCCGGCTTTCTCGGACGAGAGTCTATGATCCTGCGTCCTATGCCTTGTCCCCTGTATTTGCTGATCGTAGTTAGCCCCATGTGTCCGTGGCGACGTGTGTCTTTGTATTTTCCCCGTGTAACCTCACCGTTTGCGATTATTTTTCCACTGATTTCAGCAATTGAGTTGATGACATCTCCTCTGTCCATTTCAACTAGGGTATGTGCTAGCCATTCGGCTTCTTCTTCACGGGTGACCTTCTCGTCAAATCCCGCGTATAGGCCTGCCTTTGAGTCTCTCCGTTTCTCTTTCACAACAGTATTGATGAACGACAGCAGACGGTCAAGATCATCCCACTTCATCACACGCAGAGTTACATGTTGTCTCTTAGGAGTAGTGAACCGTTCGTAAATATGACCAGGTTTCGACAAGGGTCTCAGGAAGGTTTCCTGATGAACTTACCAGACTATGCTACATCCGAAGGGCGTTGTCTCGGATACTCGAACCGGCCTGTTTGCTGTGAGATCTTCGATCGCGTTTCGCAGATCGTTGACCGTTACTCGTTCGGGGTTTCGAGAGTCGTCTATACGACCCCTATAACGAAGCCTCCGTTCTTCATCCAGCAAAAACACGTGTGGCGTGCATAGAGCTCCGTAGGCCCTGGCAACCGTTCTATCTTCATCTTTGATATATGGGAAGTTGAAGCTTTTCTCTTGATTTCTCAGAACCATCTCAGCATAAGTATCGGCTGGTGAGAGATACGAGTTGTTCGAGTTTAGGGCCACCAACTGAACTTTTTTCTCTGAGTAATCTTTCTGGATCTTGATCATCCGGTCTTGGCAAGCTTTCACTGTTGGGCACCCGTTCGAGATGAACAATAGAACGAGCAGTCTCTTATCCTGAAAAGATGAAAGTGAGTAGCGTTCCCCGTCCACACCAAGCAGGTTCCCGAAATCCGGAGCACCAGCTCCTATTGTGAAGGATTCTGTTCTGGCTTGCGGAAGCTCCAATTCCAGCACCTATGGTACTCATCGGCCGTCGCTAACGGTTGATGAGCGCTAATTTTGGGCTCTGCTAGAACTTGTCGGGGAAGTGTTTCATGATGCCTTGTGAGATCGTGTCCGCGACCGTATTGATCTCGGTGAAGACATCGTCGAAGGCCACGACATCATCGTTCCATCTCTTGTCAAGCCGTGCTTCAACCTGTTTCTTCGTCAGAGTCAGATGCTGATGGAGCAGGTCGAACATGTCATCCTTGGCCCAGTGAGGATTTGTCTGGCTTAGGAAGCCGGCTATCTCGTCTGCATTCACTGTCCATTTGCTATCTTGGCTCTCGAAATTCTTCTGGTCTCCAGCTTTTGCAAACTCGATAAGATCAACTCCCAGAAGGACGTGTTTCCTCAAGAGTTCCGCGAGTTTTCTGCCCGTTCCCTCGCCATAGTATGGGACGAAGGAGTTTCCGATGTTATCAGGAGTCTTCAAAAGTCTCTCTTTCGCCGCTACCATATCAGCCGCATTATCGAGTGCTGAAACAGCGTATTGGCGGGTCCAGATCGCATGGTCTGCCCAGAGTTTCCGCATGTTTGTCTTGAGTGAGAGTGTCGTCTCATTCATGGTTGTAGCCGAATAGCAGGTCTCTGGCTTCTTTAATCTATCGCCTGGCTCAGCTTACCCCAACCCTTGTAATGGGCTTCCGAAGCGAAGTTAATCCCTCGACGGACGATGCGACGTTACCCTTAGCGAACGTTCGAGGTACGCGTCACTGGAAATAGGCGCAACGTTCGCCACCACGGTAGTAGAAAAAAATGCCGAAATCAGAACAGACCAGCTGGGTCTTCGCGAACGTCAGGGGAGGAATAACACGCGTCATCAGCCAACTCCAAAAGATCAAGAGCGTCGAGACGGTCACACCTGTCACAGGTAGATTCGATCTCGTAATCAAGCTAAGAACCAATGAGCCCCACAAGGCTTTCAGCATCGTCGAGAAGATGAGAAAGATCAAAGGGATCACGTCTACTCAGACTGGGATCTCCCTTCAGAAAATCTCGAACGCGAAAAAAGATGAATCAGAAGATCCTATCGCTTTCGCTCTTGTGAAGGTGAAGGGAGCTTACAAAAACGTCCTACAGAAAATCAAGACTTTCCCGAGCTTTGTCGAAGCCCACGTGATACCTGGAGAGTTCGACATATTCGCCACATTCCACGGCTACAGTCCGGAAGAACTCTTGGAAACCTCTGTTGAGAAACTAGGCAGCATCAACGGAATTACCGCGATGGAGACTCTCGTCGCCTGGACACCCACCTCACCCTACTAGCTGACCAACTCGACCCACTCTCCGGCCTCTCCTTTCCTCGACGACACATCGCTGGACACTCATTTCTGAAGAGATCATTCTCCTTACCTTCTCCGACAGGACGTCCAGATATTATCGATACTCGTGAAGTAAACCAATGACAACGGGTTGAGAGCAGAATCGGAGAACTGTCTCCTTTCCAAATCGACGGAGAAAAAAAGAAGAGGGGGGTCGGGATTCAGTCGGGCATTGTGGTCAGGTAGTTGTCTTGTCCGTAGGAGGGGGGAGTACCTTTCTGGGCATAGTTCGCGGTGTATGCGAGGTAGACTATTCCAGAGTTCGCAATAGCCTGGATGTAGTCGCCGAAGAAGCCGCCGCGCAGTAGAGGGTCAGAATCAGGCTCGTCACTGGTAGAGGTAACGCGTGTGATTGCTGGTGTTCCTGGGAATGCGCCTGATGGGTACTGGGACACGAACAGATCCAATCGGTGATTCCACAGATCGTTGATCGTAGAGTAGTAAGCAATATTGACCGTGCCCTTCGACGGGTCGATAGCGACGGTGGGGAAGAAGCCGCTTGACGTAACATTGACCGATGTCCAAGGCCCCGCCATCGTTGCGGCGTCAGTGTAGGCGGCTCGGACGAAGGACTGCGGACACGTGAGGATGATGAACGTACTTCCCGCAACACCCGCTGTCTTACACTCCTCCCAGACAACGACCACACGGCCAGGATGGGCACTACTGTAGTCTACCGCAAGCTGTGGAAGCAGGGGGACGCGGAAGTCGTTGTTCACGAGCGAGATGATCGCGAACGGAATGGTAGCTATCGTCGTGGGCGCAGAACAAGTAAGAGTTACCCCTGTCCCTGGTGAGCACTGGACACCTCGTATCCTCAACGGTATAGTGTCATAGCTGACGTAGACGACCGCGATGCTACCGTCCGGGCGCACCGCCACGAACGAGCCCTGAGTACTGATGTCTGGCCCGCTTATGACAGTTGATCCGCTGCACGAAGAAAGGTCATAGGTGCATCTGACAATATCTATCGTACTCCGCGAGTTGAGCAGGTTGAACGCAGTATAGGTCAGGTACAATCCCGACGCTTGTGAAGTCCGGTCGACGGCTATCCAGTCTTTGTCGTTGAAGACGCCGCCCGCGGGAGTCTCGGTGAAAGTAGTGTCGACAACGATTTTCGGCGAGCCCCAGCAACCTGTTCCCATACACGAGGAGAGCGCTGACGACGAGACAGAGGGAAATACGAGTAGCGAGCTTTCGCAGGGTGCCTTCTTCGGGCATCCTGCGAACTTGCTGGTGCTGAAGTTATAGTAGAGGTTTGCGAGGTAGAATGTTCCCGTGTTGCTCGAGTCCACGGCCGGGTCCCCGCCTGAGAGCGTTGGGCTGTTCGTCAACGGTAGCGTGACCTTGGGCAGGTCCCCATCCGTCCGTACAGTCGCCCCGCCATCGTTCGATATGGAGAAGCCCGTGAATCCAGCTGGGCTTATGTTGAGCAGTGCGAGGAGTCCCCTGAAATCGTTGTACCCGCCTAGGACAGTGTTTGTGGCCGGGTTCACTGCTACCGATTCCTCGTTCTGTGGGAGGGGGGAGCTGTCAAGGTTGAAGACTATCGTGGGGTCGGAGACGACCGAGGCTGAGAAAGCTACGTTGGGGCCTCCAGCAGTTGAAGTCATCGATGGTATATGCTGGATCAGGTTGAGATACGTGGAGACTGTCTCAGAGACAGGCGCTTTCTGATCGCTAAACGGGGGAGGATTAGAATTATTGCTAAATGGGGAAGAGGTCTGTGGAAGCGCGTAAGCAAGAGAAAGAGTCGCTAGAAGGCTGAGCATAATGATAGACAATGCTCTGCTGCTGTATTTTGTCATTGTATTTTCGGGGCAGAGATCGCGCTGAACTGTCTAATTGCACTTTGCATCACCCCAAGAAATGAGCGGGCCCGGTGGGATTCGAACCCACGATTTTGGGCTCTCTTCGCTATGGAATCGATAGCTCCGAAGGCCCACGTCTTGGTCCTGGCTCGACTACGGGCCCCTTGAGGCGCACGAGCAGGCA
>VBAY01000146.1 GCA_005883085.1 Candidatus Bathyarchaeota archaeon | reverse complement strand
AATTATTGCTGAATGGGGAAGCGGTCGGTGGAAGTGCGTATGCAAGGGATAGAGTCGCTAGAAGGCTGAGCATAATGATAGACAATGCTCTGCTGCTGTATTTTGTCATTGTATTTTCGGGGGAGAGATCGCGCTGAGCTGTCTAATTGCATTTTGCATCACCCGAGGATATGAGCGGGCCCGGTGGGATTCGAACCCACGATTTTGGGCTCCGAAGGCCCACGTCTTGGTCCTGGCTCGACTACGGGCCCTGATGCCAAGAGGTGAAGCACTAGTTTATCACAGTTAGTGACCTGTCAAATCTGAATCGTTGGACAACCCGAACGATTTGCAAATCCTCAGACTGAGATCGCGCGGGCACGGCGGGTCTTTGTCAGCAGAGCAAATCACTTAAGACTCGCAGCGGCTGCGAGCATCGCCGGGTCCTATCATGAAGTGTAATGAAGTAAGGACATTTCTATCTCAGGTATATGATAGGGTAGAGCCCATTACGCCCGTTCCGTCAGCTGATTTGGAATACTGGTCCGTTAACGGCTATGTTCTGAAAACAACCA
The DNA here is from genome assembly GCA_005883085.1 of Candidatus Bathyarchaeota archaeon. Classification (GTDB taxonomy): domain Archaea; phylum Thermoproteota; class Bathyarchaeia; order 40CM-2-53-6; family 40CM-2-53-6; genus 40CM-2-53-6. The sequence continues at coordinate 2,203 of VBAY01000146.1, read as the reverse complement.
AGGAGGACTATGAAAAGGGCGCTAGCGATGTTGCCAGACTGTCCCAGATCTACACGCAGATAGCCACTGAGAAGTCTAGAGAGCAGCAAACCCAAGAAGCACTACAGCAGGACGTGCGAAAAGAACACTCTTTCCTCTTCCATCTAGAAGGAACCGCGGCTAAAGATGAGCTAGGGGAAAGGATTCAGCAAGAAACGGCTGCGGTTTCCAGTGAGGCATCCGAGCTAAACCAGTTGGAGGCAATTGTGAACGATCTCATCCGGAAAAAGTCCATGATTGATCGAATGGTGGTGTACGATGGAGGGTACTTGTCTCTTACGGGTCTTGGAACTCTTGTGTTTAACGATCTCAGTGTCAGGAGCTACAGGGTAGCCGATCAAGAGTTCCCTGATTTCATAGCAGAGATCAAGGCAACTTATGCAGAGTTGCGAGCTATAGCCGACAAGGCTGCTTCCTATGTGAGTCGTATCAGGCCTCAAGTCCCCGAGATAGAGGATCTGGAGGACTCAGGAAATGACGGTGTTGATGCTAAGGCCGAAGCCCTGTCGTTGCTCTGGAGCACAGGAATAGGACTGGCCAAACTCCAAGGCAATACCATGCAAATAGGTGATAGGTTCATTGAGGCTCTAGGTGCTCTTCGGAAGTTCAACTCCACACTTCCCAGCAAACTCATGGCGGCCGAGATCATGACCGCGGTGAACAGTCAGCAAGTTCAGAGCCTCGAATCCATCCTGAGAAATCTAGACCAACAGATAAGAAAACAGGGCGTACCGAAAGAGCAATCCGCTGGAGTTGCTGCCACAATCATGGCAGGCAGAAGATTCGACGGAACTTATCCAATCGACCGATTTGCCCAGTTTGAGCATCTGACCAAATCAAGTGAAGCTGCCTCGATACTTGCAGTCATGAATGTTCCGATCGACGGGTTGAGTTCCAGATTCCAGCAATTCAGGTCCTTGCTCACTTCGTGGGGTTACATGATATCCGAGGACACGGAGATTGCCTCGGCCTTTCTGGGAATTGGAGAACTAGACGCAGACGAGGTAGGGGAGAAACTGAAGTATGTTCTGGAGCAGTTGCATAACTATTTGCAGTATCCGATAGTGGCAGCCGCGATTCTCGCCTCTATACCCGTGTTCGAGGCGCATGAGGCCCTCGACCTTATGGAGAAAGCAGTTACTCTGCTCACCGGCTATGCTACAGGACTAGAGAGGTCGCATTTGGTTGCCTTGGCAGTAAGAATGATCCATGGAGTTCGGAATGAGATAGTAAAGGAGATTGACCCTACAGCCAAGATCACGGATACTCCAGTACAATTCACGTATGGACCACATCCAGGGTTCTTTGTCCGGTACTATCCGGTGATCATAGCTCACTCATCCTATCATGCAACGTTCAGTGGGATGGGAGGATTCCATCCAGCTCATAGTCACGGCGTGGGAGGATTTGCAGGTTGAGCTACAAACTGTTCGGAGCAGCTTTGTCAGTATTCCTGGTAACAATTGCAATTTTGGCGACTGCGAATCCGGTTTCGGCGTATGCACCACAGAGTGGTGACTTCTTCAACTATTCCGAAAATATCACTGTGAACAACGGTGGGGGTTCGTACACTGGGTACACGGATCAGACCCATACAACGGGGATGGAGAAGATGAACTCTGTCAGCGGGAACAATGTATCTGCCTCCTATAGCTATTCGTTTCAGTTCAGCAACAACCTAGGATCCTCTAACTCTAGTTCGTCCTCCGGCAGTTATACGTGGTCATCCAGTGCCTTCACGTACGTGAAAGGAACGGACAATCAGGTTGGCTACGCTAGCCCCGTATACGTTTGGTTTGCCATGAACCCCTCGCTTCCGGTTGGGGGCAGCTTCTATGTTCTGAATACTCAATTCACGGTGCAGTCAAAGAACTACAGTCTGCAATTACCTACACAAGGTAACCAATATTTTCAAACCATCCAGGCCAAAGGGACAGGTCAATACCAGCGGAATGACGAATACGGTCTCTTTACAGCATCCTATACTTGGTACGAATACTTTGATCCATCCACTGGATACGTTGTCGGCTACAACTATGTCGAGCAGGACAATGGCTCATACCAAGGGCAGGCTGGGAGTTTCACCTATGCCGATAATCTCTATGTCACTTCAACCAGCTACAATCTAGCGCCGGGAATTGCTCCTGCGAACTCCGGTCTCTTA
>VBAY01000145.1 GCA_005883085.1 Candidatus Bathyarchaeota archaeon | reverse complement strand
TGTCCACTATGCTATGGGGGGTTTGATCCGCACGTTAACCTCTCGCTATCAGGACCAGCCTGACGTAATACAGTACCTCAACGATCTGAGAGACGACATTCTTGAAAACACCGAGCTGTTCACGATCGGTGGGACGGAACAGCAGAAAAAAGACCCCGAAGCACCCCCGAGTCTCTCGGAGAGTGGAGTGCCTGACATTCTGTTCCGCAGGTACCAAGTCAATGTTATCGTCGATAACTCGGAAACAAAAGGCGCGCCGGTGATCGTCGAAGACAACCCTACAGTAACGAACTTGCTCGGTAGAATCGAGAATGAGGCCAAATTTGGAACGCTCTCAACAGACTTCACACTGATTAAAGGAGGATCGATTCACAAAGCCAACGGTGGCTTTCTCATACTCGGGGCCAGGGAGCTTCTAACGAGCCAGCTATCTTACGAAGGCCTCAAGAGAGCGCTTCAAAGCGGTAACATCGCCATCGAAGAAACGGGCCAGAGGCTCGGCGTTGCAAGTACAAAGAGTCTCACTCCGCAACCAATCCCGTTGAACGTCAAAATTGTCTTGGCCGGGGAGCATGAGATTTACCAAGCCCTCTACGTCGCCGACCCCGACTTCGGCCTGCTCTTCAAAGTCAAAGCCCACTTCGATGACACAATCGAGAGGAACGACGAGAACATGAAAACCTACGGACGGTTTGTCCACACTCTGTGCGAGAAGGAGAATCTGAATCATCTTGAAGCGGCGGCCATAGCAAAGGTTGTGGAGTACGGTTCGAGACTTGCAGAGGACCAGACCAAGCTCTCCACAAAATTCCCCGAGATCGCCGACTTGGTCAGAGAAGCTAACCACTATTCATCTCAGGACGATTCCAAATACATCAAGGACGCCCATATCTTGAAGGCTCTACAGGAGAAGATCTATCGCTCCAATCTCCTGGATGAAAAGACCAAGGAAATGATTGAGAGAGGCATCATACTCATTGACACCTCCGGCACGAAAATAGGTCAAGTGAATGGTCTTTCAGTCATCAGCCTTGGCGACTTCGACTTCGGCCAACCCTCCCGGATCACCGTGAGTATTGGTCTTGGAAGAGAAGGAGTCATCGACATCGAACGCCAGGCCAAGCTGGGCGGACAACTACACACTAAAGGAGTTCTGATAATATCGGGCTATCTTGAAAACAAGTACGCGCGCGACAAGCCGCTGAGTGTAGCTTGTAGGCTTGTCTTCGAACAGAGCTATGGCGGAGTTGATGGTGACAGCGCGTCCAGCACCGAGCTCTACGCGATCCTCTCAGCCCTCTCCGACCTTCCCATCAAGCAGAACTTCGCAGTTACCGGATCTGTAAACCAGAAGGGAGAGGTCCAAGCAATAGGAGGTGTGAATGAGAAAATTGAGGGATTCTACCATACATGCAAGGCAAAGGGTCTGAAAGGTGATGAGGGAGTCCTCATTCCCCAAAGCAACGTCCAGCATCTCATGCTCAGCGAAGAGGTGGTGGAAGCTGTCAAGCAGGGACGGTTCCACATCTATCCTGTAAGAACCATAGACGATGGCATTGAGATTCTGACAGGCGTAAAGGCAGGAGTTATGAAAATCGACGGGAACTATGAAGCCGACACAGTTCACTTCAAGGCCAACAAACGATTGGCCGAAATGGCTGACGAGATCACGAAATTCGGAGAATTCTCAAGAAGGCCTTTAGACTAGCTGGCCCAGGCCTAGGCCATCCGATAGGAACAAAGTTGGGGACCCTAGAGGAATGCGCTTCGTAGACCCAGAAGTATTCGCTCATGAACTTCGCCAGGCGGTCTTGTGCCATCGACGAGGTGCCATCCAAATCTGTGGGCTAGCGTACGATAGTTTCTCCGCACCTTCTCTAGAAAAGCGCGGTCTCGCTCGTTGATGTCCCGACGCTTGGTCTTTCTTGAGAACGACTTGGGAATGGGAACATCTAGGACAAAGACAGCGCGAGCCTCTGGCAGACCCGCGTCGAGGCCAGCGAGCCATTGGACACTCAAGCCCCTTGCCTCGCCATAAGCCAAGTTGGAAGGAGTGTATCTGTTACAAATCACAAAATCATTCTTCTTCAGAGTGCCCGTGATCGTTTCCATATTCTCCCAACGGTTCAGGGAGTAGAGCATGTGCAGTGCGTGCGGTGCACTGTCGGTTCTGCCAGCGAGGAAGGATCGGATAAGTCGCCCTGAACTTGTAGAGTAGATCGGAAAGCTCAGCGTCCCGACCTTGAACCCCTCACGGCGCAAGCTCGCTGACAAGAGTCTGGTCTGAGTCTTCTTCCCCGCTTGGTCAATTCCTTCTAGCGCGATGAGACGGGAGGGCAAGAGATAATCGATAATCTCGGGTTGCTTATTACGTTAAGCTGAGACTGGTTGTTCTAGGAAGCGGAATGAATCGTTAATCCCCTTCTCCCTGCTTCAGCCTCTCATGTCCTCATTCTTCGGCCACCAATACGTTGCTCACCAAAGCAGAATCACTGATCTCGAAGCTGTCGCATAGCAATCGGTTCATCGTAGAGCGATCAAAAGCGTTGAACAATCAAGTTGGCGCTGTGTCCCTGATCGCCATAGGTATCAACGGCTAACTACTTCTATCCATAGCCTCTCGTGAGGCATGGGTGCACCACAAGTCTTAATATCAAAAATAACGAGAGCCTCAGGCCTGAGCAATGGAGACGTCCCGTCCTACTTCGCGTTCCGAGTCAAGCGTGCAACGAACAATTTTCTTCGCCCTCATCCTCTCCTACTGCGGCGACTCGGCGTTGTCGGACAGCAAAACTTTCACTGCCGAATCTGATCCATTTGTTCGCATCGGAAATTACCTCCGTCCTCCTTCCTTCCCGGAAGACTCCTCGAAGCTCGTGAATTCGTAGGCCGCGGATCAGATCCGACGGCCAAAGCGTCCCGGATTCATCCAAAAAAAGCTCCGCACTGAATCTGCCACCAGGAAACTGGGAGGCATGCGAGGAATTCTCTCCCTGCAGAGACTTGGCAAAAATTCGAGACTGCTGGGAAGGAAATTACTGCAAGCGGGACGGGCTCCCCGGCAAAACCCGAACCAAGAGGACCCTAAGGTCTCTTGGGTGGTCATCAGGTTAAGACCCCGGGAAGCCCGCTAGAAATAAAAACGCACGAGTATAAGAAGGAAACAGCGTGCTTAGGACATACTAGAGATAGCATCAGGTATACATCGCAGCAAAAAGGAGCCATCAAGCGATAGGAAGAATAATATTGACCCTCCGCTGAAGGTTCCAACCAATCTGCAAGTCGAAGCCGTTGAATTGGTTACCATTTTTGCGCGTGAATGCCTCTCACTAGCGTCAAATCTTCCTGATATTGATCAGAAAGTGGGCCGACACAACCAAAGGGACAGAGCAAGACAGTGCAACCAATGTTCCAAGCCCTACCCCTAAAACAGGATAGAGGTGTCCTACGAGAAGACTGTAGGGAAAAGCAGTCAGTCCTCCAGATATCAACAACGGTTTTGTTAATGCTCGCGACAGCGCCATCCCACGGGTCCGGTATGTGAAAAAGAGGGTGAGGCTGAATATCGCCGGGAACGATGAAGCTATGCCGCCTAGTTCAGGGCCTCCGAGCTGGCTTGACAAAACTGCCAGAGCAACGATGCCTCCACCTATCAAAGCCCTGAGTGCTACTTGAGCGAGAGAGTAAACGATCTTCGCGCCTGCGACGGAGGGAAGTCTCATTTTCATCTTGAACAGATAGAAGTAGACACTGGCGACCGAAAGAAAAACTCCGACCGAGAAGAAGAGATTTCTCAAGTCAAGATAAGCTGTGATCGTTGAGAGGCCGACCCAGACGAGTAGCGCACCGACAAACGCTAACGGGAAACCTCTTTCTGTTAGAACCGCGTAGACGAGTAGGAATGACATTGTAAAGCTGAGGGCGAGAGGAAAGACGGTCGTAGCCTGCGATGCAGTCGTAGCTCCTTGGATGAGGCCGATGAAGAGAAATGAGACTATGGATATTGCAGGAAGTCCGCCCACGAGACCTCCGAGTGCGCTACCATATCTCTCAGCGATTAGTGTAGCCGAACTGACCCATGCGCCACCGACCGTGAATGCGAGGATCAGATGAAGAATCAGAAGATCGGCCATCAATGACCTACTGTGATGTGTGCTACTGTTCAGGCACGATCAGGGCCGCTCTCTGGGCTACATAAGCCCGCGCATTTGCGATAACAACAAAGAAAGCTCTCCCAGGTTCCCCCTCGAGCGCCATCCTTTAGAACTCGGCACGAAGTCGAGTCTCCCAGATTACATGTCATTGCGGGACCTATTGAAAGTAAATTCCCGCGAACATCTCGCAATATACGCTCTCGCCACCCTCGCGAATCTGCTCCTTTCCATCCCTCAATATCTCGCGGTCAATACCGCCCTCGGACTGGGCGTGAATCCAAAAGGAGCGACGGCCAGTTTGATCGCTCAGTATGGTTCGAGCAACGGCCTAGTCTTAGACTTTCTCAGATCGGGTCTCATCTTCCAAGGAGTCATGGCAGTTCTAGTGATCGGGCTTGTCGGAGCTGCCTCGTCTCGAAGGAGCTGGAAGTGGCAATACCGGCTGACAGGCGTGTTAGTCTCTACCTATCTCGCATACCATCTAGGCGGCAAGTTTCTGAATGCTCTCGGTTGGATCGGAGTACTAGAAACCAGCGGCGCAAACGTTTCCAATGTCTATGGAGATCTCTTCTGGTTCGGGCTGGGCACGACAATTTGTTACCTGCTCGCAATTCTTGTACTGAGGAGCTCCTATGGGAAACTGGCAGAGGAGAAAGACGCCATTGTTGTTCCGTGATCTATGGATGACCTTTCGATACACGACACGGACTCTGACCAAGTGAATTGCTTACTCTTTCCGGTACTCGCAAACTTGTCGTCGGGATCTCCGAAGCTGTGCTCGGGCCCGCCTAGTGCCCACAGCAAGGGTAGTTGTCAGTCCAATCATTCCACTAAGAAGGAGCAACCAGGGATTGGTTGTCACAGTCGAAGTGCGTAAAACCGTTCCGGCAGTGGAGAAGAATTCGCAGATGAAGCAGCGGCCGTTTCCGTTGTCCACATGAATGGTTACGACCTTCGAGTCTTGGAAAGACGGTGAGCCGTTGCTAGTCGCTGTGAACGTGATAGTGTAAAGGCCTGGCTGTACAGAACTGACATTCCAGTTGAAAATTCCAGTTGCTGGATCGAAGCTTGCACCATCCGGAAGTCCATTGACCGCGAGGGTCACGTTGTCCTCTTGCCAGTCGGGGTCAGTCACATTTACCATGAAACTTACGCTTTCTCCCTGTCGTGCATGGATTGGACCGGGGACCACCAGCACTGGTTGCTCAGCTACTTCATTAACGGCGATACTTACGTTGGCCGAGACGACCATTGTACCGTCTGATGCAGAAATGATCACGAGGTATGTGCCTGGTCCTTGACCCTCAACTGGAGTCCAGCTGAAATTCCCGGACGCGAACCCGAAGCCACTGTTCTGCGCGAGATTTGCTCCGATGGCGAGGCAATTGGCACATGCAATAATGATTGTCTGCGAAGGATCACCCGTCGCTGAGACTTTGAAAGTGAGTAGAGAGCCCTCATCGACAGCCTGAGACCCTGTGACAATCAGCATGGGAGGTCCTGTAGAGATTGTGATGGTTTCTGATGCGCTAGCCGTTTCGTTGGGGACGGAACTGTCTGTAACCGTCAGAGTAACAGTGTAGTTCCCCGTCGTGAAACTGTGAGAGACCGGGTTTCCAGTCGAGACTGACGAGTCGCCAAAACTCCACGAATAGAGGTACGGAGAAGTCCCTCCGCTTGCTGTTGCCAGGAAGGTTACTGATTGTCCGGCCTGAGCGGATGCCGAACTCATTGTAAAGCTGGTCGAGAGGGGCGCAGGGGGAGACGGCGAGACTGTTATGATCTGCGTGATGGTTGTCTGGGTCATGCTTGAGTCCGTAACTGTCAGTGCCACTGTAAATGACCCGGCAGTTGTGTATTTGTGCGACGCTGGGTTTCCTGTTGCGGTGTTGTCGTCGCCAAGATTCCAAGCGTACGAGTATCCACCAGTGCCTCCCGAAGCAGATGCAACGAAGGTAACTTGAACACCAATTGTTGGGCTGGTTGAGACTGTGAAGCATGCGGTAATTGGAAGAGCTACTACTGTCACGCTCTGTGAAGCAATAGACGTGTTCGCATTGGCATCGGTGATCGTCACCGAAACGGTGAAGGTTCCTTCGGTGCTGTAAGTGGTGGAGAAGCTTGCGCCCGAGCCTGAAGCTGGACTCCCGCCTGTTGCCGCCCACGCAAATGTGTACGGTGTAGTCCCGCCTGATCCAGTCGCAGTAAACGTGACCGCACTGCCTAAGTTTCCAGTCGTTGGTCCACTGATAGTTACTGCAAGTGTAAGCGGATTGACCAAGATGCTGGCCGGTACTGTAGCGGTCATTGCGTTTGCATCCGTTACCGTTACTGTTACCGTGTAAGTCCCGGGCATATTGAAGCTGTGATTTACCGGGCTTCCTGAAGCCGTGGTTCCATCACCAAAGCTCCAGTTGAACGTGTAAGGAGAAGTCCCGCCAGAGACGGAAGCAGTGAAGCTAGCGAGTTGTCCAACCATTAGTCCTGATGATGGTGTCATCGCGAAGCTGGCGGTCAGAGGCGATGGTGCAACAGAGAGGGTCTGAGTTGATGTTGCCGTTTGAGCATTCGCATCCCTGACTGAAAGCGTGACTATGTAAGTTCCTTGAACAGAGTAAGTGTGGCTGACGACGTTTCCACTCCCGGAACTATTATCTCCAAAGTTCCAACTGAAAGTTAACGGATTCGTTCCACCAACCGTGGTGGCTGTGAAGGTCACCGACTGACTACTTACCGCCGACGTCGGGCTTATTGTGAAGCTAACGGTTGGCTGTGCGTTGACGGCCTCTGAAACTGTTTTGGATGCAGTGACTCCTAGACTATCTTGCGCGGTCACGACGACCGTGAAGGTTCCTGGATTAGAGTAGACGTGTGTCGTCGAGCATCCAGTACTTGATGCGCCATCTCCAAAGGTCCAGTTGCAAGAGACCCCTCTGACACCACCATTGGTACTGGCCGAGAAGTTACTAGGAACGCCCGCATCATTCGGGTTTGGACTAGCCATAGCAGATAGCACCGTCAGAGCTGCAACAACTGTGATTGATCTTGAACCGGTCGCGATCTGGGGGAGCGAAGACGAGTCCGTGGCAGTCACGGTGATACTAAAGGTCCCACTAGTGCTATAGATGTGAGTCGAAGTGATACCTGTCCCTGCGCTTCCGTCTCCGTAGGTCCACACGAAAGAAA
>VBAY01000276.1 GCA_005883085.1 Candidatus Bathyarchaeota archaeon | reverse complement strand
GCAATCCAGGCGGAGTTGTGTTCGGTGGTTTCTTCATAGTTCCTTCAATAGAAGTAAATCCAAACATGGGGCCGATTGGCACAAAGGTGTCAGTGCATGGATCAGGAATCCCGTCCTCTCAGGTTGAGGTGACGTTCGACGATGCATTCTTGGGAATTGCAAACCTGACAAATGGGACTTTCACATTCACGTTTAACGTCCCCGAGGCTCAACCCGGATTACACCTCGTCAAGGTGAGTGATCCTTTCAGCAGAATCTCAGCTGTCGCGAATTTCACGGTCACACGAATCGACACGCTGGCGATCAATGTAGACGTCGGGACTCTATACTTTCCAGGAGACACGGCAACAATATACACGCTGGCGACCCTCAGCGGGACACCGCTCAACACTACAACGCTTCGGTTACAACTAACGCTCACGAGACCTGATGGATCTAATGTTACTCTTACAACTGCTTTCGTAGGCGCCGGGATGTTCAGGTCTGCATACACAGTTCCAACAACTGGACCCATAGGAACGTACGCTGTCGTCGCAAAAGCTCACGTGGCAGATGTCCAAGATGCATCGGCACTCACAACATTCGAAGTGAAACCGACATGGTTAAGCTCACAAGCCCCAGCCTTAACAACGACCGCGGTCGCCCTAACCGGAGCCCTAGCAGTTGGTGCGGTAGTGTGGAAAAGGGGCATCTTCAGAAGCAGGCTCGATTGAAAGCAGACTGACCTATTCGACGCATATTCGAGCGAGCATATGCTCAACCGAAGCCAGAGTTTCGGTAGTTGAGTTCTGCCTTCGCCGCCACTATGAAGTCATTTTCGCTCAACCCTTTGACAGAATGAGTAGACAGGGTTAGCTTCACGTGCCTCCATTTTATCAGAATATCCGGGTGATGGTCTTGTTCCTCTGCGATCTTTCCCACGGAGTAGGCAAAATCCAATCCATCTTGATAGGACTTGAAACGGAATTCCTTTTCGATCGATCCATTTGCCTGGGTCCAACCTTGAAGGACCCGCAAGAGTTGTTCGGCCTCTCGTTGAGACATCGGTGGCACTCCTTTGCGTTCAACGGATTTCCTTGAGGCAAGCTCCTCTAGACTCAACATAGTATCCTTGGGAATTGTTCCCTACAACAGATAATAATCTTGCAGTCAAGTTTTGACGTCTGCTCCAGGAAGGGGACCATAACATGTCCTCTCGACGATAGTTCCATCGAAAGTATCAGAAAGAACACCCAGGCGGCCCAAAATTCATCATTGGGTCAAGTAGTTTATAGACGGCTTGAAGCTCGATGGTAATCTAGTACGAACTTGGTTTCACCGAAGACAAGAGAATCCTTGACCCCGATCTCTATTCCAATCGATAAGTGCCGGTTATGCCATTCAGGAAAATTCGTACGAATACTGTCGCTTGGCAACCAATACGTCTCTGATTTTGTCACGTCTAGAGGTGGCAATCCTCGATCACCCCTTGAATTGGTACGATGCGCCAATTGCAATTTGGTTCAACTGAAGCATACCTTCCCCCGAGACTCGCTCTATCGTCATTACTGGTATCGTTCAGGAATTAGCTCTACGATGCGAATGGCTCTGGAGGACATCGCCGTGAAGGCCTACGGTGTTGCGAAACCCAACGCAGGCGACTTTGTAGTGGACATTGGATGTAACGATGGCACTCTTCTACGTGCTTACAAGCCAACCGAGTTACGACGGGTTGGGTTTGAACCCGCCACGAATCTCGTTGAGGACGCCAAGAAAGGAACAGATTACGTCTTTAACGACTACTTCGCGTTCGACCTGTTCAGAAAA
>VBAY01000275.1 GCA_005883085.1 Candidatus Bathyarchaeota archaeon | reverse complement strand
GCTAACGGTGCATTGGGGAGCAACAATAATTTTCACGACGATGCTTTCTGATATTGCGACGCCCAGACTGTCCTTCACTGTTACAATCGCCGTGAAATTCCCTGCTGTGTTGTAGGCGTGGCTGGTCGAGCATCCGGTACCACTCGCACTGTCGCCGAAGTTCCAAGTGCACGTGACTGGTGCAATTCCTCCAGAAGTCGTTGCGATAAAGTTGACCGTTTCTGCTGTGTTGGCTGGGTTTGGACTGGCGGTAGTGGTTGACACGCCGAGACCTGCTTTGACGACCACTGATTGAGCGGATGATGTTCCGGTCTTGCCGGCTGAGTCAGTTACCGTGACCGTGACGCTGAAGGTTCCGGCAGCAGTGTAAGCATGCGTAGGGGTGCTACCCGAGCCCAGAGCTGAACCGTCCCCGAAATTCCAGCTGAAGCTCAAATATGGAGGAGTTCCCCCAGTAACCGTTGAGCTAAAAGACACAGGTACGTTGACCTCAGTTGGACTAGTGCTCAAAGTGAAGTTTGCGGTCATAGGTACCGGAGCAATCGTAAGGCCCTGACTCGAAATAACTTGGGTATTGACCGCGTCCGTTAACGTAAGCGTTACCGTGAAGCTGCCTGCAGTCGAATACGCGTGAGTCACCGTCGCCCCTGATGCGGTCTGGCCATCTCCAAACACCCAGAAGTAGGTGTATGGTGTTACTCCTCCAGCGCCGGACCCCGTGAACGTGATCAAGCTGTTTACTTGAGGCAATGATGGTGTGAACGTGAACGAGGCAGCCAGCGCAGGGATGGTTACGGTTACAGTCTTACTTGCAATAACCTTTTGTTGGGGGCCGCTAGCGTCCGTTACAGTCAGAGTTACAGTGTAGATTCCGGCCGAGGAATAGGCGTGGCTTGGATTCTGTCCCGTGGACGTGGCACTATCCCCAAAACTCCACGAGTACGCGTAGGGTGTTGTTCCACCGCTGGCAGTGCCAGCGAATGATACGGTTTGGCCTGTTAGTGGAGAGGATGGCGTGAAGCTGAGGCCCGCGGTCAACGCTGGAGGCGCTATTGTCGTGAGTTTCACATTGTACCAGTTCACGTCTAGTTCCTGGAACTGGAATCCCTCCGTCCCAATCTCTATCCCAGCAAGCTCACACGGAGTAGTGGTTGGTAGTCCCCAAGCCGTTAGGTCGTCTTGGCACTGTTGCGCGACGTTGGCGGTTAGCGTGCCCGATTGTCCTAGGCTAGTTTGCAGTGTAACCTGATCCCAACCGAATGAGTCTCCCGGGTTGTAAGTTGCAGTAGAACCAATTGCGCTGAATATTCCACCAGTATTCTCTACTCGAACCTGGGAGTCGAGGCACTGATACGTGGAACCGCCCGCGGAAACAGGTCCGTTTGGAAGCCAATAATAGAGCGCGATATAGATATGGTATCTATCTGAGCTTGGACTTGAGCCGGGATTGTAGGAGAGAACTGTGAAGTTTGCGCTCACACTTGATAGTCCAGTAGGAATAACGCCTGACACTGGAGCCTGACATGGACTCCAAGGAAATGCTCCTTTCTGCGTCGTGGCGTAGTAGTAGATGGTGTCGTTTCCTTGTACTGGATTTGACTGGCGAGTCTCTAGTACACCATTAACAATCGTCGCGGAGCTGGTCGATGGAATAGCATTGCCACAACTCCAGCCCTGAGGAAGGTTTGAGCAATTGCCAAAGTTCCCTGTTAGAGGTAGTACCACGGAAACGATTTGTGAGCTCGTCGCTGTTTGTTGGAGTGAGGACGAATCCTTCGCTGCCTCGGCTACCGTGAACGACTGGGCCGTCGTGTAAGTGTGACTTACAATCGTTCCTGTCCCCCTTGACCCGTCGCCGAAGTTCCAAGTAATAGTGTAGGGTGCGGTCCCGCCTGTCGTCACGGCTGTAAAAGTGACCAGTGAATTAGTCGAGGGAGTTATGGGAAGAAACGTGAAACCAGT
>VBAY01000274.1 GCA_005883085.1 Candidatus Bathyarchaeota archaeon | reverse complement strand
GCTCGGGGCTAGGCCGTCGAGCGAGACCGGCTCGTTTCCCTTGAATCCTGCGAAGAGCTCAAGGCCCGCTTTCTCGATATCTTTGGTGGCCTTGATGACGATTCGTCCCTTTGATTCTACCTCAGAAAGCAACGCGTTGTATCTTGCGGAGAGCTCCTCCAGCAATTTATCCATGACAGTTTTCCATCGGTCGAAGCGTTCTCTCAGCTCGTCCAGAACTTCGGACCTGTTCTGTTCCACAGCCTGAGCTTTCTTCTTTAGATCCTCGTAGAGTTCCCCGTAGCTCTTGTACATCTTCTCGACCTCAGCCGAGAGGTGAGCTAGCGGGCGTAATCGTTCTTGAACAGAAGCGACGTCTATTGAGATCTGTTGGAGGTCTCTCGGATTCTCGAACATTGGTCCGAGCTGGGAGGCCTGTGTTCGCAGAGGCTCAATTTCCTCCTGGCCGATGCGCAGCTGAACTTCAAGTTCCTGAACTTCTTGCTCCATGAGTGCGAGCTTAAAATTGCTGACCTCCTTTTTGACCCTGGATTCTATCAGGACGTCAGTATTCTTGGCGAGTTGGGAGGCTAGCTCGGCAATTCCTACGCGTACTTTCTCGAAATCTTCGTCGGCAGTCTTGTCGCTCTTAGAAATTTTCTCCTGTTCCTCACCTAGACCTGATAACGCGAGACTAAGCTGGTCGTTCTCCTTTGCCAGACTCACATCATTCGTTCTTTGCTGAAGCGCGGTCAAAACGCTCTGCTGTGTCCGAAGCAGATCGGTGACCTTTATGATCCATTCCAGTGCTCCCGCACGTAGACCCCGGCCATGCTCAAGCTTCAGGTTTTCTTCCCGAAGTTCTTCCAGCTCTGCGGAGACCCTTGCGAGATCCGTCAATACTTGTTGGTGTTGCTTGTGAGAGATTTCGAACTCTTCTCTTGTCTCTGCGATCTTGCTGTGTAAGGAGGAGATTCGGTCTTTTACCCGCTTTTGTGAAGATTCTCTTCTGATGATCCGCCTCCAAATGAGTTCTCTTTGGAGGTCCTTGGACTGGTCTTCGAGTTTCCTTTTCATCTCGTACTTCTCGTATTCGCGCTGCCAGTGTAGATACGTCTCCTTGGTCCCCTCTAGAACAGAGGACATGGTTTCTCGTTCAGTCGTCAATTTCTGTAATCGGGAGGAGGCATCGAGTACCTCTCTGCGATATGCTCCAAAACCTACCGCGTCCTCGAGAAGGAGTAGTTTGTCTATGGGGCTGACAGAGCCGAAGCGCCCGACCATGAGTTGGTGCATTATGACCAGCATGTTGTCGGGGTTGAGTCCGATCTTGGCTAATCCTTCGACCAAGTTAGTCTTACTGATAGGTTTGTTGTTGAGGAGATAGTGGTAGTCTCCGGATCTCTTGAGAACTCGGGTGAGGAGGACCTTGTCCGATCGCGCTTGTGGAAACGGTCGAGCGCCCTTTGGTGCCTCGTTGTCTAAGAGGAGAGAGATGCGCGCTTCTTGTTCGTTCCATCGTATGAGTTCGCTGAGTTTTTTCGCCCGCTCCGTGTATGCTTGACCCAGGACGACTGATATTGCTAGCAGAATGGAGGATTTTCCTGCGCCGTTTGGTCCTATGATCAGGTTTAGGCCAGGCCGGAGTGGGATGCTGGTGTTCTTGTAGGACATGAAGTTGGAGAGTTGGACTTCGCGGATCAATTTTCCACCGACGGAGTTGTTGCTGGAAGGTATGGCTTGGCTGAATTAGAAGTCTTTCTCGGCCAATCAATGTTTATATACGCGATTTGGCATTTTTCGCTTTTCGTTGGAGTGTGCCAGGTGCGGGA
>VBAY01000266.1 GCA_005883085.1 Candidatus Bathyarchaeota archaeon | reverse complement strand
ATAACAACATTCCGCATCTGATCCGAGATATCGCTGATGCGGGTCGAAGCGGCATGACTTTGGTCAGGTCTATCGAGATATCGGCGGAACGGGACTATGGTCCGTTGACGAGGGAGCTCAAGAAGCTAATTGCAAAGATCAGCTTCAGGGTCCCGCTGGAAAGGGCGCTCCAATACTTTGCGGACTCGACCGGTACAACTCTCTCGAGGCGAAGCTCGATGCTCATCGCCGAGGCCAACAAGTCAGGAGGAGATATCCAAGAGAGTATGGAATCCGTCGCCAAGCACGTGCAAGAGATCCAATACTTGGAGAGAAAGAGACGTGCCACTTTGAGACCTTTCATCGGAGTGATGTACATCAGCTTCGCAGTTTTCCTCGTCACCGTCTACCTGCTCATCTCGAGCTTCTTCAAACAATTGGCCAACACCGACTTCGGCGGCGGGGGAGCCGTTGGAGGAGTAGGGTTCAACTTCGTTAGTCTCCCCTTGGACAAGATCACAACGGTATTCCTATACATGGCGATGATCGAAGCTATGTTCGCAGGACTAGTCGGTGGTAAGATGGCGACAGGCTACCTCAAAGACGGGCTCAAGCATGCCATACTGCTCATGATGATATGCTTCGTGACCTTCATCTTCTTCATCTAGCGCCTAACATCGGCGATCACGGTCCTCAAGCCACCGACCGCCATTATGCAATTAACCCACATGACCACGATTTCGCGACTATTTTGGGAGAGTATCCGGCTTGAAGCCTAGCGTCGCCAGGACCGGTAAACCCCTCCAGCTGGACGACGGCCAAGGACCACTCGAAATCTATCGAAACTAATTATCTTGCGACAGAAATCCGACTTTTTCCTTCGTGAAAATTGTCCTGAGAAGGGGAGTGATACCCCGTCTGGAACTCTTTCCAAGTGTGTTAGAGAGCTACTTCCCGTCTCACGGCGAACCGCTAGGAAGTGAGAAAGCGCCCCGCACGTACATGCCCCGGGTCCCTCTCTTGAGTAGTGGTTCCCTACGAAATCCGACTCCGCCCCCTCTTTCCAAGCCTAGCAGCAAAGTTTTCGCATAGAGCGCCTTGGGTGAGGGCCCTCTTTCGAATCCGGCTAGCAGCGTTTGTGGACCCGTTGGACGTCGACTTCCACATTTTCGGGGAGATAAACATCTGATCCGTCCCGATCAAACTGCCTGAACGCATCATCACGCGGTTTTTACCATTACAACTTCGTTGTTCAAAATTGTGGTCTTATACCGAACTATACCACAATGTATCTGTCATGGCCAAGTTTATCTTCTCAATGGGGAACGAAAACTACCGGAAGCTGCAGCTCGAAGCCAGGACGAGAGACGTGACCATCCAAGCGCTGATCCGAACCGTGGTCATACCCGAGTGGATCAAGACCCACATCGAAACGACCGCCACCAACACTCACGCGAGCGTCACCGAGACATCGTCTCTCCTCAGCCACACAACCGGATTCCTCGGCCAAGCACATCGTTCCCTCCCCTCCTCGGTTGGGCGGTCCCGGACCTAACCCAACCTCCCCCCTTTTTTTGGGCGGCTACCTCAGCCCGGCCCTAGAAACCCTCTTCACAATCTAGCTACGCGGGCGCCGGAACCTTCTGGAGCCCGGCCTTCGTGTCAGCGAACTGTTGCGAGAACCGCTCGTACATCCTAAGCTCCTGGCTGGAAATCGGCTTAACCTTCTGCATAGCCTCGTCATAATGACGCTTAGCCACCTTCAACCCCTTAGCCCTCTTCTTCGCATCCTCCGGATCCTTCGCCTTCCCGATATGCTCTTTGATTGACAGCATCACGGCAGTATTGCAGATAGACGCGATATCCGCCCCAGTGTAGCCTTCGGTTTTCCTGGCAAGTTCATCCGGCTTCACATCATCAGCCAGCGGTGTCTTCTTTGTATGAATCCGGAAGATCTGTTTCCTTGCCTCTAGATCCGGTGGAGGAA
>VBAY01000144.1 GCA_005883085.1 Candidatus Bathyarchaeota archaeon | reverse complement strand
CAGTTCGCCCTCGGAAGAGGCTGACGTCACCCTGATACCTGGATGTAACTTGGAAACTTATGACCCGAATCACCACAAGATAATCTCAATGGCCTCATGCACCACAAATTGTCTCGCTCCGAGTCTGAAAGTCCTGGACGACAGTTTTCGGATTACACACGGATTCGCCACGACCGTCCACTCCTACACCAGCGACCAAAGGCTGCTTGACGGATCTCATGAGGATCTCAGGAGGGCCCGGGCAGCGGGTCAATCTCTCATACCCGCTCGAACGGGAGCCAGCCAGACCATAGGCAAGATTCTTCCCCATCTAAAGGGAAAGATTACCTGTTCAGCGATAAGGGCACCTACCGCCGCCGTTTCACTGCTTGACCTTGTTGTCCAGTGTGAGAGAGAGCTCAGTACAAACGAGGTTAACAGCGCGTACGAAAATGCTGCGGCTGAAAGTTTGAAGGGAATTCTTGCAGTCTCACACGAGCCATTAGTGTCTGTTGATTACAAGAAGAACCCTCACTCAGCGGTTATAGACGCGCTCTCAACCGGAACCAACGGTGGAATGGTACGTATCTTAGCCTGGTATGACAACGAATGGGCATATTCGAAGCGATTGATCGACACATTCCACCGAATCGGACGCCCTGACTCAACCCCGCAAATTCCCCTTAGGAACGCCTAAGAAAGCGACCCTAGGCAGACCCTTCATCCAGCAATTTTCTTCGCTTGCATCAGGCGCTGAGACGTCAGTTATTGAAACGCCTTGTCTAGTCAGGATTTTCCTTTCCTTTGTTTCACGAAAAAAGTACGCGACACTTAAAACAACAATGATCATCTCAACAACGAGGATCGAGGGTTAATCGGTCGGAAGGCTGCTCCAATGCTCAAACCAACTCAGAATTGCCCTCATTGGCCAAGGGGAACTGGTCGTTGAGCCGATGGGAATGCATTTCCGGACACGTCTTCGAGGGGAACTTTTTCTTCCCGCCAGCTGGATCTAACCTAGCCGATACGAATCCACTCGCCACATTTTCCTGTCCTTCTTGCGATAAGGTCATGACCTTGTCAGGAAGGGAAGGAGCTATGGAGCTGCTGAAACGTATTCGAGGGTTCATAGGAGAGGTCTCTAGAGACCCCCAATATGAGACCGATGGCGCCTTAATGCTGACCGAAGTAGAGCGGCTGGAGTTTACGATCAGAAAACTCGCCGAAGAAGCAGCCAGACCGTAGCAGACTTCCATCGATTTTGCCAAAGGGCACCTATCCTCAAATACAGATTTTTCTTTCCAGCGCCATGGTCTGTCGCAGACGCAAGTTTAGAAGGGCAGACGAGGACGGTTAGGCCTTGACCAGCTTCCGGCCATCTCAATCCGATCTCGTTCGGCTAAAGACCCCTCTCGGCAAACTACTCAAAGGTACGCCAATCGAAACCATGCCGAAGCTGAAAGTACTTGTTCAGCAAACCAAGCCTCCCAAAGTCACGACGGTTGGAGACATAGTCTCCCGAGAGACTCTAGCGACCGGAATACCAGTTAACCTGAGAATCCTAGATCAGATGACCCTTAGAAAGCGCATAGGCCCAATCGAGATCAAAGCAGAGCGAATTTACAGAGTGAGTAACCCACCGGGTGTCATAACAAAGGAAGCGTGGGACACAATCAAAGAAGCTCTACAAGATAGAGAAGCAGTAATCTTTGTGGAAGGTGAAGAAGACCTACTCGCGATTCCAGCGATCCTCGAATCTCCTGACAATGGCATCATTGTTTACGGACAACCCTCACAGGGACTTGTCGTCGTGACTGCGTCTCCAGATACGAAACGGGAAGTCAGAGAAATGATGAATAGAATGACTCAGGAATAAGCGACCGTCTGCGAGATAGAGGTTTAGGCGCGAACGAAACTAGCGCAAATCATCCCATAATACGTCGGGACCTCGTAAGAAAGCATGTTCCCTCGCATCTTGACGACCTTTGTTAGACCAGCTAGTATCGCCATCTGCCAGAGACTGTCAGGCTTCGCGTCCTCGACGAATCGTTTGCTGAGCCGAGCAATGGACTCGATCCGATTCTTCTGAATTGCCTGTGAAACAAACTCGTCATACTTGGCAGCGCTTCGATGATACCCGTACGGCCCCGACTTCTTGTGTGCGTGAGCCTGATCTGCGCTCGCAATGAACACGATGCGTTTCTTTCTCTTCTCAGCCATCTCGGCAATTGTCGTTCCTAGCGCGATATTCTGGCTCAGGGGAATCTCTCTTGACGGGGTTACAATAACCGTCCTTGCTTTGACATGTTCTTCCTTGGCAACAAACCACATCGGAACAAGGGTCCCCCAATCCATCGGCATATCTGACGCGAGACCTTCAGCAGTCCCATAATTCGCCCCTACAACGGGTAGATGTTTTCGGGTTGATTCTTCAAGGAGTTCTCGGGCGAATTCTCGGTCGCACCTCACGCTCAGACTAACTTTTCTTCCTCTCGAGCCCTTCAAGTAGCCAGTAGAGTTCTCAGAAGTCACGATCGCAATGTTGTCCCGGAGTCTCAGGTTATGCGGAGATGCTAAGACGATCGTTTGTGGCCGCGCATTTCGTATGTCTCTCGCAATCTTGCGTACAGATTCCCTTGTCTTCTCGAATAAGCACTCGGTTTTACGCTCTGCGAGTTGAGGTATTATGTCGCTCCCGTGCGGCATTATGCATGCATAATCAAGTGTCATTGTTGGTCCATCCTATTTCGGCCGAATTCAGTAGCCCCCCAACTTCTAGAATATTCTTCCGGTAGCGGGCTAGCGTCTACGCAGAAGGGTTGACGTCGCAATTATGGAGGGGAACAATATTCCAGCACCAGCGTAGAAGATCGCCTGGATCCCCAGATCAGCAGCAAACCCACCGATAATGTTTCCAACGGCGAGACCGATGCTCAGGACTATGCTGTACAGAGCGTTCGCCGAGCCTCTTTTTGCCTTCCCAGAGATGTCCCCAATGTAGGCAAGAATTGTCGGTGCTACGGAGGATGCTAGGAAGAACATTGGCCAGAGGAACAGCTCGTATTTTATGAAGCCCTCCGGCCTCGTAATAGACCATCCGAAGAGGACCAGGAATCCAAGTTCTCCGAACGCGCCCAGAATCATTATCCTCGTTCTTCCGACCTTATCGGATATGTGGCCGAATACGACGGCGCCGAGTGCGAAGAGGCCGCCGAGAACCCCGAGGAAGATCAGAGTCTCTCTGTTAAGGGCGATGTTGGATTCTCTGAATGCCTTTGGTAGAAGAAAGTACATTCCTAGGATAATGGTTTGGGCAATCCAGACGGGGATCACGGGACGTATCTTGCTTCCGATTCTTCTTTGTCTTATCTTGGGCTGTTTGAGCTCCCAGACTCTCACCGGCTCTACGAGAAACTTCGCTGCCATTAGTCCGGCGAAGAGGAAGACCCCTGCGGTCACCCAGAAGGCATATGACAAGTTATCAGCGTAGACGTTGACCAGGAGTCCCCCGACTCCGAATCCGAGTCCATAGCCTCCTAGGTTTGCGAGATCGAATCCTCCCATGCTTTTCCCTCGATTGGTTAGTTTCGTTGCATCTCCCAATAGTGTCAGCGACGTTACCGCGGCAGTTGCAGCTGAGATGCCCATCAATGCATGGAGAATGGAGATGTCTAGCAGATTTCTGGTGAAGCCGATTGCGGCCGTGAGAATCGTGATCATCATCATTCCAATGATGTGGAGTCTCTTGCGGCTGAACCGATCAGCGAGCCGGCCGATAGGCAATGCCGAACCCGCCTCTGACATAGGGTAGAGTGCGAGTATGAGTCCGATTATGTAGCTCGGTGCCTGGAGATAGAGTGGAAAGAGTATTGTTATCGATCCGAATCCAATTCTTGTTAGAAAGACGGCCACGTAGAGGTACAGTACCATTCGGAGCCCGACCCTACGCGGCAAAGAGGCACCTATCTTTGGGTCGGGACTATGTTGAGCGTGTAATATGCTAACTGGTCCTCTCGGTGCGATTATGAGGAAACTAAGACGAAAACTGGACGAGTGCCGCGAGCAAACAAACTGGCTATATTCTTCGTGCTAATTGTAGCACGTTCAACCCGATCTGTGCATCCTTGGCTTTGACTAGCTTTCCGGGGAGCTTCCATAGACCGATTTCGACCATGTTGGCTGATGATCCCTCGTCCAGGTGGCCTCCAATTACTGAAAAGTCTCTGCGGCCTAAGGTTATGTGAACGTGCGGGAGGGGCTTGCGGTCCATTGTGGCGATGTTGCCAGAGAGGTTTAGAATTTCCAGATCATCTTGGAATGTTTCGTATCTGTATTGTTTCGTCTTGAAGTCGTAGTGGCCGAGCTTGACCCTGCTAAGTGAGCCGATGCCTTCGAGTAGGCTTGCGCCGAACCTCTTTGTTGTAGCGAATTGTCGTAGGGATTGGAGAATGTCGTCGCCGGATTCGAGCCTTAGGACATATTTGTCGGTTCCCAGTTGGGTGTAGATCATGAAAGAGTCGGACCGGTAGGTTCTGGTTAAACCTAGTTGATTTGCCTGATAGACTGGATCAGACCCGTTTTATGCGGCGACTGGAACGGTGGACGAGCCGTAGGGAATCACGGCGACATCCTTTTCGTATAACGTATGGTCGAGTGTTCTCAGCGCATCATCTATTGTTCTGAAGAACTTGATCCTCGTCTTGCTCAAGAGCTCTTCAACTGGCGCGGGCGCTTTAGACGAGACCACGACGAAGTCGGTCTTGTTGGCGTCTAGGGAGAACCGGTTCGGCTTCTGCGAGGCCTCTGTAACTTTTCCAAGCTTGGCCCGCTTCTTCAAGTCCTCGACGACCATCTCAGGCTCCATTTTGCCGTAGGTTTCCATCTCGGCCTTGAACGCGTCTCCTCCTATCCCTGTTTCAAGCGGTGCGAGTAGCATTACCGTGGACTTGGGCTGGTGTGACGGAATCACGAGGCCGACGGCGAAGGTTGCGGCTTTGAGTGCCTGGTACAGGTTTGTTCCGGTGGGTCCGTCCGCAACCGTGACTACGAGGGATGATGGGCGGGATGTCACGGAGTGGGCTCTACGGGAGTAGTTCTCGGCGAGCTGCTGGTGCGCAAGGTTGGGGTCTCCATAAGCGGCTTTGACTAGGCCGCCGTCTTGGTTGAGGACGAAGTCTAGGATTCTATGCTCTATTTTCATGAACTCTCGAAGGACGTTAGGAACCTCGTTCATGTCTTCTCTGGTTGGGTTGCCTTTGATCGCGAGCTCTCTGCAGTTCGGGTTTCCAATTACGTATCCATGGTTGGTGGTTATGGTTTTGAGGCCTGAGCAGCCGGGAAGGAGGGCTTTGGCGCCTCCCTCGTAGCCGGCGAAATAGTGTGGCTGGACATTGAGGGTTGAGATGAGTAGATCTCTGTCGAAGAGTTCCTTGTTCAACTCAACAGGCGTGCCTCTACTCGTGACCCCAATCCATTCATATTTGCTCGTGGGATTCTTGACCGAGCTGACTTTGATATTTTTCTGGTAGCGTTTGTAGATGTCTTCTCCAACCACTTTCTTGATGAATTCGGGGTCGGATGGAACGTGGGTTCCTCCGGCGCAGATGATTTTGATATCGTCTGTCTTCGGTTCTATCATATTGATAAGTTGTGAGATGAAGGGCGAGTGTTTTCGTGTGAAGTCTGAGAAAATGATCGCAGGGCTCCAGCACTTTTCTCTCTCGAAGGGTTTCGCGCCTATCGGGGTTGCGAGGGCTTCGCGGAAGACGATCTCGACCGGCTTTGTGGGTAGGGGTGTTGGTCTAATCCAGCGAATCTTCTCAGGGGATAGCAGTTTGCTGCCGCCGAATTGGTCGAGAACGGAGAGGCTGACCGTGCTGGTCAAGGGTATGTTTGATCTCTGCTCGTAGCTGATTTAAGGATTATAGAATCGTCTGCGGCTGTATTTTTGTTGACAAAGAAAGGGGTCCGCCCTTTGCCTAGGGCGGATTGAGTCTAGCGGCCTGACGTATTGGAGGTGGCCACGGACGCACCCTTGAAGGTGTATCCGAGGAATCCTCCGATGAGGCCTAGGATCAATCCGACAAAGTTCAGTGAAATTACCGAGAAGACGAGCACGAGTATTGATCCTATTTTCCTCTGGGCCGCGTTGTTGTACAACAGCCATGATCCGACGAGCGTTAGTATGCCTGCGATGCTTCCCCATATCAGGATCATTGACGAGTCGATTCCTGGTATCAGCAGGGAGCTGACTGTGCTAGCTATGAAGGCACTGATCAGGGTGATTAGCCCTGCGAGCGCTGACAGCGCGAAGGCTGCTGTTGGCTTTGGCGATTTGTTTACTGCCAAAGTTCATCCTGACAGGTAACCTACGCTTGTAGACTATCAACGAACTGTAACCCCTGACGCTGTGCACGGCGCACCGCTATGCACAATCACGGCAAAGATTCTGCAAAGCGCCTCCGTCCCCCTTGTCAAGGGGTCTCATGAGCCCAAAACGGGTACTGGTATTCGATTTCACGAAGGAAGAGCCTCCAGGTACGGACATGTGAACGTGGAGCCCTAGCGCTTTCACGAAGGGCGGGGCGCGGGAAAATCGACCACCCCCGGGGGTCGAGAAAAGCATGCTTATTTTTTGGAAATGAGGCCGGAACTGGCCTTCAAGGCACGGAGCGCCTCCGTCAGGACGTCTAAGGATGCAGATTGCTGGGACGGGACGAATCTTGTCCTTCTTCGTGTATTTCATTCAAGGTTAATCTATCGAGCCTAATGGGGCGCTCTTGAAGGCGCAGATGAAGTACAGAGTTCTAGGAAAGACGGGACTCAAGGTTAGCGAAGTGGGCTTCGGTGCGTGGGCGATAGGCGGCAACGCCCACGGGAACAGTTATGGGCCTACCGACGACAAACAGTCGCTGGCCGCAATCGGGAGGGCGCTGGAACTGGGATGCAACTTCTTCGATACTGCGGATGTCTACGGTCATGGGCACAGCGAGGAACTACTGGGCCAAGCTCTTGCAGAGCACAGATCAGACGTCATCATTGCCACGAAAGTAGGCGGCGACTTTTACCATGGATCTCCTAGAATGAACTTCAACCCAGACTATCTCGAGTTTGCACTCGGGAAAAGCTGTGAACGGCTAGGCTCTGATTACATTGATCTCTACCAGTTGCACAACCCGCCAATCCAACTGGTCAAAGACGGGAGGGTCTTCAAGACCCTTGAGAAACTCAAGGCCGCAGGAAAAATTAGGCACTATGGGATCTCGATTCATGATCCACAGGAAGGGCTTCTCGCGATGAGAGACCGTGAACTAGGAGCCATCCAGGTCGCATTTAATCTCCTACGACAGGAGGCTAAGAACCAGCTCTTTCGCGAAGCGACGAAGAGCAATGTCGGGATCATCGCTCGAGAATCGCTAGCGAACGGATTCCTCGCGGGCAAACTGAAGGCGGAATCCGCGTTCCTCCAAGGAGACATTCGGCA
>VBAY01000143.1 GCA_005883085.1 Candidatus Bathyarchaeota archaeon | reverse complement strand
TGATGTGAAAATCGAAGTCGGAAATGACACCATAGATGTACACGCAGAGGAAATAACCGGGGCCGAACGCGACCGAATCTACAAGAAACAAGCCTCACTCTACCCCCAGTTCGCCCAATACCAACAAAAGACCAAGAGGACCATCCCTGTAATGGCGTTCACACCCAAGACCAGACGATAGCGGCACAGCCTACCATGCGCGCCATGCGATCTCGTCCTAAAAATGGCCGTGTCGGTTATTGGGTGTGGTCGGGTGGCGCAGTGCCAGTACTCACTAGATGGGTTACCGTAGTTTGGTGTCGAGGAACTCTAATGTCCTCTTCCACGCAAGATCTGCCGCATCTCGATTGTACTCTACAGGCCTATTCTCTTCGACAAACCAATGTTTCGTTCCCGGGTAGAAGTGAAACGCTACTTCCTTTCCTGCCCCGCGAATCTTCTCTTCCGTTGCACGCACGTCAGCCATAGGCTCCCACTCATCCTCGGGCGCAAAATGTCCGAGATACGATGCTCTTGCCTTGGAAAAATCAATAGGGTAAGTTCCATAGAAAACGACAACTGCGCCAACATTTTCTGGCTTCAGAGTGCTCAATAAGAGAGACCACGCCGCGCCCATGGAAAAGCCTACAACGCCAATCTTTTGTCCCGATAACGATGGGAGCGACTGGAGATACTCTGCGGCGCCCAAGACGAGCTTCTTCACTCTCTCGTCGAGTATCTTCGAGTGGAGCTCCTTTGCTTCCGCCACAGTCCTTGCCAAGGCACCATCGTGCAGGTCCGGCGCCAGCGCGAGAAATCCTTGGGATGCCAGTCTATTAGCGAAGCTCTTGAAGAAGTCATTCAGTCCCCACCAGGCATGCAGGACGAGGACTGCCCCGCGAGGCTTTTCAGGCGACGCCAGGTATCCCTTTCCCTGCCCGCCCTCCGCCTTGAATTCGACCATACGACTCTTTACAGTCATCCGAATCCGAGCTTCAGAGAGCTTTTACGGCGAGCGGTCATTAATCTTTGCTCATATAGATGGAGACTACTTTTTGGGTCAAAGGCAGTCGGTCAAGCCAACACAGGTTCAGGTGATCGTCCTGCGCAAGAGGACCTCGCCTGGAACGACCAACATTTCCCTGTACATGTTGAGCGCGTGAAGACTCCCGTGCTTCTTGGAAACTTCGCCGAAGCTCGTTCGCGTGAACCCTTCTGACGCGAACAGTGCCTCAGAAGGCTCGTTGTCCTCCTCCACACTAGCAAATACTTCTTCTAGACTCGAGGCTTTGAAGTGCCGCAAGGCGTCTTCCAATAATATTTTCCCGATCCCTCTCTTTCTGTTCGCCTTTGCGACAGCGATGTAGTATACGTAGCCGACGCCTTTCCCTAACGTTTTCAGCATTACCAGACCGACCGCCTTGCCTGTTGACATTGCGGCCCTGACCAGCTCGATATCCCGAAGGGTTCTTTTCGAATGCATCAGGTACCATCCTTCGAAGCTCTCCTCAAGTATCCATTCGAGGCCCGCCCTCTTCCTCTTGGGAACATCTACAATCGCGACTTCCTCCTGGGCCGTCACAGGCCGTACACTCGCTTCGCGTTCCGCCAGAGTATCTTCTCCTTGTCACTCTCATCCACTTCCAGCCTTCTTACAAGAGCCAACGTATCAGCGTGCTTCGTGACTGGGTAGTCGGTTCCGAAGATCACCTTGTCCGCACCGCCTGCAAAGTAGATGGCTTCGCTGATCTTCCTGGCAAGCCACTCCGCATACTTCTCCGCATACGCACCGCCCGTAATGAGCCCGGAGATGTCAGCGCAGACATTCGGATGTTTGTAGATGAGCTCGGCGACATCCTCAAACCATGGATTGCCAAAGTGGCAGAGGATTATGGTCAGCTCCTCCCTCTTGTTAGCCAATCCGTCCAACGTCAGCGGGTGAGAGCGGGATAGGTCTCCGTTGCTGACGGCTGTATCCCCGGTGTGGAAGAGCACCGGGAGACTCTCTGACTCGGCATAGTCGTAGAGCCTGTCAAAGACAGGGCTTTCCGCTGATGCCTTCACGTAACCCAGTCTCACCTTGAACGCCTTCACTTCATTCCTGTCTTCCTCGGCAAGTTTGATGGCAGTCTTCACTTCTTTAGCAGTGGGCTCTACCGTAATCACCGGCGCGAGCATCCCGTCACTCCTTCCGCACAACCTGATGACATTCTCGTTTGGAAGAGGGACGCCTCCTCGCAGGGGCGGGCTGAGGAGCAACCCGCGCACGATCTTGTGCCTTCGCATCGTGCCCAGCAGCTCGCCAAGAGTGTACCTCAGCCGGTTCTTCTGCGCGAAGTGATTGAGGGTGTCGTCTCGGCGTTCAGACAAGTGCATGTGAGCATCGATTATTCTTTGCAATAATCTCTCACCAGGTGCCTGAATCTGGATAAGGTTGTTCTTTCATCCTTCCTCATAGGAGATGCACACGGTTGCGGTGTATCGTTGCGTAGGATTCGCGGGTACCGGTCGTTAAATATCAATTGTTGATATGTCTAATCATCGAGACGAAAAGGGGTCGAAGCCTAGGTCTACCGAAATCTTCCTTTATCTATTCCCGCGCGTGGTCCACGCAAAAAGAGAAGGAGTGGAGTGTGGCCCAGTTACGACGCATTTGTCCTAACGGTTAAGTGCAGTATATAGCGAGCAAACAAGTCGCCTTAGATAGGGGTCAACAGGCTGAAGGCGTCTGGCACGTCTGATATTCGCATATTGAGGAAGCCGAGTGCTCCTCCCTGTGATTTTTGCGGAGAGGATTTTGAGGATGGAGAAGATGCCTATCGTCTTGCAAAGGGCAAAGTCCACTATTCCGTTCCAAGCTTCGTCCCGGAGACGGCGTCCATATTCTTCCACGAAGAATGCTGGAGAAAAGTCGCTCTACAAAGGAAAAAGGGCGAGGCCAAACAGCCACGTCCCGAAACGGAAGAGTAGACCCGTTGACGACACGCCCAATCTGTCTTCCCAGTCTAGCTATCTGGTTTCTTTTCCATAGCTAGGAACTCTAGGATCGCGCCGTTGACCATATCGGGCTTCTGTGTCATTAGAAAGTGTGTAGTCCCGGGAATTATGCACAATTGCGCGCCCTTAATTGATTTGAATAGCTCCATCGTATGTTCGATAGGAATCGCGTCCCTGTCTCCGGCCATTACCATCGTAGGGGCGCGGATCTTTGCTAGGTCTTCCTTTGCAATGTTGGGTTCGTTGAGCCACAACCTCTTCGTTTTCTCGAACACAACCGGGAAGTGAGCGGGACCGTCGGGGGAGATTTCGTCGTAGCGCCTTACAAGAGCCGCCATATTTTTCCTGAAGGACTCTGGTGTGAGCGATCTGATCCAGTTCAGATCTTCCGGAGACTGAGAGTTGGCATTGAAGAGCCCGCTTACACAAACAAGGCGCTTGACCAAGTCCGGTCGAGAGATGGCGACAAGAAGAGCAATGATCGCCCCATCGCTCCAGCCCACCAGGTTCATCGCTCCCAGTTTCAACGCCTCGATAAAGTCAACAGTGTTCGTTGACATGATGTCGAAACTGAAGGGTTCAGAGGTATCGGCCGTATGGCCGTGCCCGGGCCGTTCGAAGGCAACTACCCTGAAATGCTTTGCCAGTGCTGGAGTCTGTGAAGCGAAATCTTCAACAGTCCCGAACCCTCCGTGCAATAGTAGCAAAGGCTCACCGCCCCCTGATGTCTCATAATAGACTCGCGAGTTCCTTATCCGGAGATAGGCCGCGGTCGCTTGCACGGTACCGCTAGGGCTAGCGGATTGCTGGAGCAGCCCCGCGAGCCCCTATTCATCCGGGGAGTCTGCATGAACGATGATCGAGCCTTGCATTTCAAGGAAGGACAGGAGGACGTCGACGTACGGGTAGACGCCTGGCTTCGTAAGGGTGAGAACGAAACTATCCCCGGGTCTCATGGTGCCTGAATCAAAGAAGCTTGAGCCATCGCACGAGGTTGCATTGCCGGTCGGACTCGTGAAGACATAGTCGGGAATCAGCGGGAGAGAGTGTCCCGCGAGAAAGGTTACCGAGTGAACCCCGTTCGGGCTGTCCGTCCACACTATCATGTCACCGACATTCACGCGCAGCTTTCCAGGCAAGAACCTCATCACGGACGCATTGTGAAACACTACGTTGCCGCAGGCAGCAAGGCTCGTGTCCAAACCTGAACCTGTTCCGACGCTGATGAACCAGCCAGCGCTCGGAATCCGGAGTACTGCAGGACCATTTGCGCTTGGCGGAGACGAGATGACTGTCGTGCTGCTTCCTCTACCATCTAGCCGAGCCGTCACATTGTTCAGAACAAACGTGGGCAAGGCGAGTAGGGTCGCGGACGGAGCCTCCGCACCACAAACCACGAGGAGTATCCGAACCGAGTGAACACTGCCCGGGACAAGGCCTGACAAATTGACCTTTACAGTGATATTTTCGGCAGGGCCCTGAACCGTCCCGCTCAGCGACGCTGTTCCCCTGATCCGCGAGTCCGCAGATGACTTGAGATTTGCCTTAGCGATTTGTGGCGCACTCAGTCCTGCCGTGATGTGGTGGATTTGTGTGTTGCCTGGACCCATCGTTGATGCCGGTGATTGGAACGACTCCAGGGTTTGAGCGCCTGCCATCAGATCCGATTTCAATTCCTGCTTGGCTTGTTGCGAGTATTGCTCCTGGTTGAAGGGATAGGGAGTGCCTGCTGGGTTCACAATGACGATTCCCCTCATACCCAGTGCACTAACGTCAAAATAGATGTCGACCCCCGGGTTTGCGAAGATCAGCGAGTAAGTTGCGTTTCCGTGGGCCACGGAGTTATCCCAATTGTAACCCGGTGGTATCATCCGCCCTGAGCTCGCGAGCCCTATGCCATCGTAAGAAGACAGAGAACAGGGAACGTAGTCAAGCGCTCCCGATGTCAAGCAGGGGATGAGAGATGGTTGGAAGCAGGAGAGGGTAGTGAAATCTTGGCAGGTTCCGAAGAAGGTGACGCTGTGGGGCTCGTCCGCGTTAAGAGTCCAGACCACTTTGTCTCCCACATCAATGGTTATCACATGAGGATAATACGCGTCCGCCTGAACAGCCCTGCCGTCGGACTGACCTCCCACCAATACATTCCAAGTCCGGGGCATAATTGACCCAGATTGAGCATAAGCTACCGGGAACGCGAACAGACCCATCAAAATCAGAGGAAGGACAGTGGCGACTAGGAGTCTAGAACTCGACAAATCAGGTCCAAGCTTCAGCTCCTTGTTTGCTATTTAGAATCTCTGTCCACGATTGGACGACCTTCTTGATTATCCAGTTCTGTCTATCAGAACCGATGACGGCTCTAGGGAGCGAGTCCTCGTGAAGAAGTCAGGCGGTAATCTGAGCTTTCCATAAGCACATAGGCTGATATGTCTAACCCCAGGATCAAGCAAAGGCGTCAAAACATGTCAGTTCCTATTCGGATGGGAAAAGCAGAGATTGGAACCATGTTCCTTCTTTCCATGGTATTTCTCGCGGCCATCCTCGCGATCCTAGGAGTTGTCTACAGTGACAACTGGGCAAAAGGAGGAGTCGGAGTAGCGGTTATCATCGCAATCCTCCTCTACTGGAACATAACCAAGGAAAGAAAGAGCCTCACACCATAAGCCGTCAGGCTACCGCAACCTGATTCTCTGAACCAGCGTCAGCTTGACTTATCTGGTCTATTTCAACACGTGGATGATGTGCAGGTCAGAGCTCGCAGACCAGCAACCGTCACAATACTTGTTATACTATCGATCATAGTAGCGATATTATCCCTCATTCTAGGGGTCGCCGGAGTAGTGCTCGGCGCGTTCATCGTAGGTGATTACTCAAGTCTCGGCGCGGCCATTCTACTCGTGCTCGGAACTGTCGTATTCGTGTTTGGAATTCTAGAAATTATCTATAGTATCGGATTCATGGAAGGGAAAGGATGGTCATGGACCTTAGGCGTGGTTGTGGCAGTGGTCAGCCTTGTCTCCAGCATCGGGGTAATCGGACTAACAGCGATTATTGCCCCGGAACTAACGATGCCTAACGTTCTCGCTAACGTGATAACTCTTGACGTACTCGTCATCATTTCTTTGATGGCTATCATTCCGATTATAACCAGCTCGGTGACCATCTTTGGCCTCGCAAGGCGAAATGTGAAAGCGTTCTTCGGAAAAGGTCCGCGGCCGCGGGCGTAACTAAGGAAATACTTCTGGAAAAGTTTTCGTCAATCCTAATGTGGCCCCAGGTCGTTCTTACATGTGTCCCAGTGCTTGCTGTATCTTCTGGGCTCGGTCTTTGAGTCCCCTGCGCTCGCAAGCCTCTAGCTGCATCTCAAGGGGTGGGACACGAATAGTGTATCCACTCCAACGAACTGTTTGAAGCCTATCCCCAGCCATGGGGCCGAAGTCATTTGATCCTCGATCATCCACCCATTTCTCCACGTCTCCAACCCACTCTATCCTTGCATGGGCGAAGGCTCTGCCGAACCATCTTGCTATCCAGCCATGACTCTCTTGAACTGGCTCAACAAGCCACTCGGACATCGCCCGTCCAAGACGCAGTGCCCCATTTCTGTCAGTGATTATGTCGAGATCCCGGGGGACCAAGTCGATCCCCCGTATAGCTAATGCCCCGCTACCCGCCAGCCACCAATCGACATTCTCTTCAGAGGTTCTTTGAAGGAAACTCAACAAAGCTTTGTCCCATGGAACTGGCTTTGCGCCCGCGGCTTGTAGGATCATCTCTTCCGCAGAGGAGGCAAAGCGTGCAAAGATCTGGTCTATATGCAGGGTGTCAGTCTCGAAAGCTCGACTGAAGCCGTCCTCTGCCTCGACGAAACCGAGATCCTTGGCCGCTTTGTGGCATAACGGGTCTAGCTCGGATACGACAAAGTACGTCTTACCGCCTGCGGTTTTCCGACTAATTCTCATCGTTTTTTGTGCTTCCCTATTGCAACCGATCATAGTTGCTCAAAAACCGCAAGCTGGAAAGCCGGGCTCAGGGTTGAGTGAGTTCCTGATAACTTCTTTCAGTTTTGTAGGGAGAAGGTTGCTAGGACTAAGGGCCGTTTAGTGATCTAAGACAAACTTTCTTCACATCTAGCAATCTAAGACTAGGTAGACTTCTTTGTGGATCGTGCTTTCTTTCTTCGTTTGCGGGGTTGTTTGGGTTCTTTGGGTTTCTGGGTTTGCTGGGGAATTGGCTAGCGGAGGTCATTCAGCCACATGTCCCAAAGTTTGCTCATGTCCCAAATTGTCGATTGTTTTGAGATGAAAGGAAGAGACTGGACCGAAATGCCACACCAAAACTAATCTGGGCTTAATCAGATCCTGGTTACGTAAGGCTAAATCCCCTCTTTCTCAGAGGTCCACTTGTCTTGAAGCATCCAACGCCACCAGAGCCCGCTACCAAGTCAATGGAGAGAGATAGATGCAGGTGTGGGTGCGGCTGCAAGCGCAAGGTCGTATTGGTCAAGGGAATGTACGGTGAGCGCTTCCAGCTCGCTTTCTGCCGACAGTGCTCAGAGACCACCAGAAGAGTGGCAAGTACCGAGCAGTGCCCCTCCAGGACCACAAACGGCCTGCTAAGCTAAGTCGCTAAGAATTCAGGGGTCCTTTTTGTCCGGTCACCAATCAGGTAACTTACCCTTGGAACTTTTTCTTCTCCATCACTTCGGCAATCTGCAAGCTAAAGGGTATCATTCTGCGACATATCAAGATCCGATAATGTCGAATTTCGAAAATATTGCCGGATGTAACATTCCATATATTCCAACATCGGGCGGAACCAGGTGAAAACAAAAATGATGAATCTGCGAAAACTAACAGTTCTCGCAATCACAGCGTTACTGGTCACCGGAATCAGCGGGCTATCAACCGTCGCGGGAATGCCGAAGAGCGAGACAACCAGTACACCTCTAGTCAACCCCATCACGGCCCTCATCAACACTGTCGGCGACGATTTGTTCTCAACCCTCGACTTGACCACACTCGTCGACCCAACGACCACTTCGGCCCCGACACAGCACTATGGGCCATATGCAAGCGATTCGCCTGACTCTGGGACTTGTGGAAACGACTGGGCAACCGACATGTTCGACCGGCACTTCACCGTGTTCACTCACCCGAGCGGCATTACTATCGTCGAACAGTTCAAGGATGGGAGCTTTGTAACAATTGCCGGTCCGAGCCCTGGTGCGTGCGACCTTGCAAACACTCCAGGCACCGTCAACGGCGAGATAACTGGTACCATGCACGGATACTTCGTCATTCCGCTCCCCCCAGGTGAAATTCAGACTCGGACTAGTCCGTACTGTGACGCAGTTCTCCTGACGAACACAGATTGCACCACTACCACTTTCATCAACACCCACTTCACTCCTTGCTACCCGGCGACCTGCACGGTGACCACATTCTTCTTCCACTATGCCGCGGGCGACCAGAGTCTAATCATTAACGAGTGGAAGAACGCTTCGGACGACCGCGGCGGGAACCACGGCGACATCCGCAGCGCGAACACTGTTTGACAATAGCTTAGGCATCGCTAACATCCCCATTTTTTCATCTGAAAGATTCCTTCCCTCTTTTCGAGCTAGAGATTAGCTCAGCATGGCCATTTTCATTCTCACGCCGCGCTCCGCGAGCCGGGCCAGCACGTACCGGAAGAGCCTCGGATCTTGCGCGATCTTCTCCGGCGTAACTATTCCGGTTTCTTTGATCTCCCCACGCCCCATAAGAAGAGCGACAGAAGTGCATGGGTAGGCCGTCGTCCGGGCCATCGCCGAGACCCCTGATTTTCGATCATAATGGTCCAAAAGCTGGTAACGCAGACGAATCCTCTTTCCACTTGACATGCCCTTCACGTCAACCCTCAAGGCCAGAAAATCCTCAGGCGATCCCTTTGACATTGCCCCGCGAAGCAGCTCTATCGACAACTGCCGCGGCTCCACCACAACACCACCAACCCTAACCGGTTTACGTTCAAAAAAGCCTAGGACCCGAAGCGTCTGCATCATATCTGCATGCCCCGGATACCTCAGCGTAAACTCGTGCATCTCTCTAGTTCTCGGATAACTTCTCGGAAGAGACCCGAGACCATCAGTCAGAAAATATTCCAATTTCCCAACTCCGGGAAAACTCGTGAGACCGCCCCCGGATAACGCCTCAACCTTCTTCCGCTTACCCTCCTCGATAACCTGCACCGGTCGCGAGTACTCGTTCACCACATCCTCTAGAGAAAACACAATCCGATAATTCAAGGGAGGCTGAGGCTTCTCCGGAAGGCCACCGACAAAAACCTCCACTGACATCATTTTGTCTAGCTGTCGTGACGCATCGCCAACACACATGTTCGTAAAACCAGGCGCAACACCACACTGAGGAACAACACGGGAACCACCTTCCTTCGCCTTTCTTTGAAGCAGGAAAGCATCCCGCGGAGTATAGGAAATATCCACAGTATCTCTGCCCGCCTTGACAGTTTCACTCATCAGGTCAAATCCAAGCCTGCCGGGTAGGGCGCCGCACACAAGGTCGACTTTTCCTAGAAGAGCATGGAAACGCGGCTTTTGCGATATACTTAGCTTGACAGTCCGGAGCTTCCTTGGAACACTTTTCCTCAGGAGCTTTAGGTTATGAGAACTGGCATCCATCGCGATTAGGGCGTCAACTTCTCTTGATCCCGCGAGATCTCGCGCGATCTCTGAGCCTACCTTCCCGCATCCCACGACAAGAATTTTCATAATTGGCTTCTCCGAAACTGGCGCGAGACTTATTCCGCAAGATAAAATAGTTCACGTCAACAAGAAACTCTCGAGGGTTAGCAGGAACGACAGGAGACAATTGAGAGGCTTCGGTCAGTTTCTTTACCGAATACAGCCTGTCCGTCATGACATGTTAGCGAATGGCTCTACCGAAATTGAATCGCGCATTGTCTCCGAGCATTTCGACTACTTGAAACTGCTTACTAACGATGGTGTCGTAATTCTTGCCGGACCTACGCAGAACACTGACAATAGCAGTTTTGGGATTGTGCTTTTCAATGCAGAAACCGTTGAGGCAGCGCGAGAGATCATGATGAATGATCCTGCCGTGAAGAACAAGGTATTCCGGGCGGACCTGTTCCCTTACAAAATGGCCCTGTTCGGCCCTGACAATATCAAATAGGGTTAGGAAAATATCGCTTTGACCGCGTCTGCAGCGACGCGAGGGAGAAGGGTGGCCACCTTTCTCTTCTTCAGCATTTTCGTGATAATCTTGCCTTGAAAGTCCATATCCCCTTCCGCCTCTATCAGGGAAACATTGTCCCGCAAGACCGAGAATAACCGATTAAGAGTCTCATCGGACAGTCCCGCGAACAGTTTCCTTGCGAAG
The DNA here is from genome assembly GCA_005883085.1 of Candidatus Bathyarchaeota archaeon. Taxonomy (GTDB): domain Archaea; phylum Thermoproteota; class Bathyarchaeia; order 40CM-2-53-6; family 40CM-2-53-6; genus 40CM-2-53-6. The sequence continues at coordinate 7,426 of VBAY01000143.1, read as the reverse complement.
CCCATCTTTCGGAGGTCTGATCCGAACTTCTCTCTCCAATGAGTGTCATAGTCTCTTAGAAACCGATCAGCCTCGACTCCATTGTGAGAGGCGGCTGACGCTGCTGCGATCCCTGCGAGTTTTCCACAATAACCTCCGATAACAATCCCTCCACCAGTCGTCTGTTTCACCTGTCCAGCCGCGTCTCCAACCACAATGAAGCCTGGGGACCAGCATCGTGCTATCGGCCCGGCGACAAGAACTGATCCTGATTTCGTCGCGTCGATAGTCGCCTTCGGCCACTGCTCCTTGACAAGGTCATCTAGGAATTTCTTGACATTGCCCTTTTTCGAGGCGAGGCCTACTCTTGCGCTGTTCTTGCCGGTGGGGATGCTCCATGCGAAGAATCCGGGTGCTCTCTTGGACCCGAAGAAGAGCTCAACCAGATCACCCTGCTCCTTCATATCGACCAGTTCATACTGCAGACCCGGCAGGATCTGTCCCCAATCAGGTGCTTGAAGACCAGCCTGCTCCGGTAACCTACTTCCTGCACCACTTGCATCGATGACGACTTTACTCGCAACCTTCGACCCATCTGCGAGTGTGAGAGAATCTCCATCAGCTGTCTGTTCGAACTTTGAGGCCCGAGTCTTCGCCCGAAGCTCCACACCAGCCGCAACAGCTTGCTTCGCAAGAAACTGGTCCAATTTCATCCTGTTCAGGATAAGCGCGACAGGATCTTTCTTCCGAATTTCTATTGATTCACCACGAGGTGGAAAGAACCTGGCGCCATGAATGAGCTTCTGGCTGAAACTTGAGTGTGCTTCTAATCCCAGAAGTTCTAGACCTTTGAGACTAACAACACCGGAACAGTGGCTAGGCACGCCAATCTGTGGATGTTCTTCTAGAAGTAGAATTCGGGCATTCTTCTTCGCCGCTTCTAGCGCCGCTTCGCAGCCAGCAACTCCCGCTCCGACCGTAACCACATCATATCGATCGGAGGGGCCTCCCAAAGGGAAGATCAGTCTTCGAACTCTATTCTAAGCGTCAGACTCTTCAGTTCTCGCGCGAGCTTCTTAACAACCTCAAAATCCACAGGATTTCGCCTCGGCCTCCGACCGTTAAGAATCACCTTCGTCTCCCGACTCCCATCCGGAAGCCAGATCGTATTGATCGTCAGAATCGAATAAGGCGTGAAGAGTCCCTCAAGAAAATCTCTATCGTCTCCGCCTTGGCTGAGAATCCTCACCCGCCTACCGACACGGTCACCGAGACTCTTCGCCAGCTTTGCACCGCTCGCAAGAAACGTGTCCATACCTCTCCTGTCGACCATCAATGCCATGATGTCGCCTGCCTCGACGGCCTTGTGGAAGGTAACGTTTTGGAGAGTCGGGTTCTCTTTCTCTAGTTCAGTAATACTGCGAATAACTCGAACATCCAGGTCAGTGATCTGACCCTTCTTCAGCTTCTCCTCGCACCGGGAACAAAAGATTCCGCTCTTGACACAGAAACTATCCAGGATCGTCTTTACCATTAGTGCCCCGACCTATCCTGAAACAGCGGCAGGGTTTCTGCTGCCTGAGTTTCTCGATCCCTGGGAGTCTCGCACCCGAACAAGCATTAACCTATCTAAGTCGATCTAAACCGACTTCCAGGCTAAGAGAATCCCCGGTTCATAAATGCATTACGCTAAGCGGTTCTGCCCCATTTGATCGATTCCACCCTGCCCGTCGCCTTCTGAGGCTCGGCTTCAAGCTCGCTGTCCCCCCAAAGACTAGCTCTTCCGCTACGGTGTAGACGCCTATAACCTCTTTACCTTAGAGAGCCGATTCGAGCGCTTTCTTCAGAAACTCAACTATCGAATGACTGTCAAGCACGAGAGAGGAGATATGCCACACTCCAAAAGGAAAGCCGACAATCAACAGGGCAAGAAGAAAAAGAAGCAGCAAGCTAAGACTCCCCTTCTTTCCAAATCGCCAATAGACTGTATTTTCTTGCTGGAGTTTTTTCGAGGAAGAAGATCACATCTTCTTCTGCCAGAGTTGTTACACTCCTATGGCTAGGGCAGGGGTGTGAGTACCGTTATGGTTACAGATGCGGTCGCAGTCTGTCCGTTCGCATCAGTAACCGTCAACGTCACAGTGTAGGTTCCTGGGAGTAGGTACGAGTGGTTGATACTGGATCCGCTGCCTGTTGTCCCATCGCCAAAGTCCCAGCTGTAGGTGTAGGGTTGAGTTCCACCGCTCGCGCTGGCGGTGAATGTCACAGGCAGGAGGGGTAACGGGTTTGAGGGAGAGTAGGAGATGCTCGCGGAGAGCGGAGATGCCACTGTGACCGTCTGAGACGATTTCGCAACCTGACCGGCAGAATCAGTGATCGTCAACGCAACGGTGTACGTTCCAGCTGACTGGAATGTGTGGCTGACCGAGCTTCCCGAAGCGGTTCCGCCGTCTCCGAAGGTCCAGGAATAACTGTAGGGCGAAACTCCCCCGGACGCTTGGCCAGTGAACGAGACTGACCGTCCAGTCGTCGGCGATGAAGGACTGAAGCTGAAGCTTGCTGACAGAGGAGGCGGACTATTGACAGTGATAGATTTTTGAGAAGTGGCCGTCTGTTGTGGCGATCCGCTATCTTTCACTGTAATGACGACGGTGTATGAACCTGCCGTCGCGTATGCGTGGGTTGCCGTGGCGCCTGTTCCGATTGAGCCGTCACCGAAGGCCCAGCTGTAAGTGTATGGCTGGGTTCCACCGGACGCACTTGCAGTGAAGGAGACGGTCTGTCCTACCTGGGGGCTCGCAGGGCTGAAAGTGAAGCTTGCTGTCAGCGCCGGTGGGGGTGGATTCGTAACGGTGACGGATTGCTGTGAGCTAGCTGTCTGCTGAGGTGACCCACTATCCTTCACAGTCAGAGCAACAGTGAATGTTCCAGCCGAAGTGTAGGTGTGAGTGACCGTGGAGCCTGTAGCGCTTGAGCCGTCTCCGAACGTCCAACTGTAAGTGTAGGGCGATGTTCCGCCGCTTGCAGATGATGTGAAAGTGACCTGTTGCCCGGTCTGCGGCGTGGAAGGTGTAAAGCTGAAGCTAGCTGTCAGAGGGGGGGGACTGATGACGGTGACTGACCGTTGCGAGGTAGCCGTCTGTTGGGATGAGCTACTGTCCTTGACCGTGAGGGTCACAGTGAAGGTTCCTGGCGATGAATAGGTGTGGGTCGTAGATTGTCCGGTTCCTGTGGACCCGTCTCCGAAAGCCCAGCTGAAGGTATACGGGGATGTTCCACCACTAGCTGACGCGGTAAAGGTTACTTGTTGCCCTGTTTCCGGCGAGGACGGGTTGAAGGCGAAGCTGACGGTCAGGGGCAGAGGCTGACTTGTAACCGTGATGGATTGCTGGGAGCTCGCCGTTTGTTGGGGCGACCCGCTATCCTTCACCGTCAGAACAACAGTGAACGTTCCCGCCGACGAATACGTGTGGGTTGTAGATGATCCCGTCCCAGTCGTCCCATCACCAAAGTTCCAGCTGAACGAATATGGAGCGGTTCCGCCGCTAGCAGAGGCATTGAACGTTACCTGTTGTCCCACCAATGGTGAAGACGGGTTGTAGGTGAAACTGGCGGTCAGCGTAGGGGGTGGTGGGTTAGAGACAGTAACCGCTTGAGTGGAGCTTGCCGTCTGTCCAGCGGCATCGGTGACGGGCTTGTAGGGCTGAACGTGAAACTAGCTGTCAGAGCCGGTGGAGGCGGGTTTGTAACGGTGAGGGATTGTTGGGAGGTAGCTGTCTGCTGTGGCGATCCATTGTCCCTCACTGTGAGGACGACTGTAAATGTTCCCGCCGACGCGTAGGCATGTGTCGCAGTAGAACCAGTACCAGTTGACCCATCCCCGAAGGTCCAGCCGAACGAGTACGGCGCAGTACCGCCTGCGGCCGACGCTGTAAACGTAACTTGCTGGTTTGTCTGAGGCGAAGAGGGACTGAAAGTGAAACTAGCGCTCAGGGGCGGAGGAGGCGGGTTAGTTACTGTCACAGTCTGCTGGGAGGTTACAGTCTGCTGCGGGGACGCGCTGTCCTTCACAGTCAGAACGACAGTGTATGAACCTGCGGTTGCGTATGCGTGAGTTGCCGTAGCGCCTGTCCCGGTAGAGCCATCACCGAAGGCCCAGCTGAAACTGTAGGGCTGCGTTCCACCAGACGAAGTTGCCGTGAATGTAACCTGGCTGCCCACGCTGGGCGATGCTGGAGCGTAAGTGAAGCTCGCTGAGAGAGGCGCTGTGCTTGAAACTATGCTGAAACTGTCTTGGTAGGTTCCAGCAAAGTTTGACTGAATGTCAATCCTGGCTGCCGACACTGAATAGACGAGAAATCCATGCCCGTTGCCGGGGGTGTTGCTTCCCATTAGCGAGACGAAGTACGGAGCCTCAGCGGCGTTCGCTGGATGCTTAGCCGGGTCGTTGACCGTACTGAACCCTGAGCCGAAGGTGCCTCCGATAACGACCACTGTCCCCGCCCCTGCAGTGTAGAATCCTCTCGAGCCGTCATCTACGACGCAGTTTGAATTGTAGACGACATAGCTGCTGTTCGTGGTAAACGCCGTGCAGGCACTGTTGAAGCCTAGTTGCTTGCTCCTCTCATATGTATGGTCGTGGCCTTCCAGTATGAGATCTACTTTCTTCGAGACTAGCATGTTGAACAAGTTTGTTCCAATGTTGCATGACTCTGCACCAGCAGAGATGCAGACCTTGTGCATCCCTACGATAACCCATCTTATCCCCGCTGTTCTTGCACTGTCTATGGCCTTGGCAGTCCAGTTCCAGTGAAGATCTTTTGTGTTGTAAGGCCAGCACCCGTTGGTGTCATTGCACGGTGAACCTACGACCGCGTTGCATGTGGTTGTGCATACGCCAGTGATGTTGAAGACACGGGGCGAGATCATGATGAACCTTGCAACAGGGCTTGTGCTTGGATAGTCGAAGTAGTACTCTTTTCCATAGCATTGTCCTGTAACAGGACCGCAGGCCACCTGGGACGCCAGGGTGTACGAGCAGCCTGCAACATATCGCTCATAGCTCCTAGTCCCACTGACGTCGGTTACTTCTCCGGTGTCATGGTTGCCTGGTCCTATCTCGATATTGTTGTACTGAGCTTTGAACTGGCTACACCAGACATCTCCTGCCGTGGAGGAACTGTAACTGTAATCTCCCAGGCCAAAGAAGAAATCAGTAGCTGACGTGGAAAGCCTGCTAAGACTGTTCATCCCGTCCCCAGACGTCAGCGTGGCAGCATCTCCTGCAGAGGCGAAGGAGAAGCCTGCGGTCGCCGAAAATGTATGAGGGACGCTAAATGTTAAGGTGAGGAGTAGGAGCGTCAAGGAGAGAACGAGGAATAGAGGTCTCTTCCGTTCGTGCCTTAAGACTCACCCTTCTCCTGCTATCTGAAGCTAAACACGTCCGAGATATTTGAGCAGTAAGTCCACACATTCCTAGACAAGACCACAAACGAACACTTACGGCAAACGTCATCCAGGGACAGAGAGGCGAGAGGCAGCCCGGCTGGAGCACACGGGGCCCAAGGCGGCGCAGAGACTATTGGGGCAACTGTAAAGTGTATTCTCCGGCGACGAACTACGGGGAAGTTGTGCTTGTTTTGAGGGAGAAGCGGTGGCGAAACGCGATTGTGATCCCGCCCAGGATTACCACGGCTAGTATCGGGAAGTAGATGGACAAGAATAGGTTCCGAAACAGATCGAAAACCCCTGTGCCTGCACCGGAGGTCCCTGAGCTGGCTCCGGGTCTTACTGTAACGGTGATTGTTTGATAATTGTCCGAGAGGTCTGTTTCTCCCCGAACCTGATTAGCGACCGCCTTTAGAACGTACAGGCCTGGTCCCGATCCTCCAGCGTACCATGTAAATGATGTTTCTCGGACGGTTTCTGGTGGAAGACTCGTGACGACCTGGGCCCCGACTGTTGTATTGTTAGCGTATAGCATGATGCTTGTTGTTTCAGGTTCGTCTCCCAAGTTGTGAACTGTGACATTCACCTGCACTCTGGTCCCCACCGGAATAATTCCATCTGTAACATGAAGAACGTCTACTGCTACATCGTGAAGGATTGGGATTATTGGGAAGCTGTTGTACTCTATCAAGGTTCCCCATTGGCCAGGATTGAGCGCGCCGTAGATTCCTGCGTTTGGTGTGCTTGTCCATGAAGCGGCGGCCCAGAACAATCGTCCGATCCTGAGACCGGAGTTGTCCGCAAGATCGATAATGTCCTGAACGTATCGAAGGCTGACCGAGGAATACCCGGCCGGGCCTGGAACAACATATGGACAAGTCGTGCTACATGAGGCTCCTCCTTCTGTGTTGAGAATCGGCCATCCCTGACGCACGGTCTCGTTTAGCATTGTCAAGTAGTCTTGATGAGCTGCATTGTCTGCAGTCGCATTGCTCCAACCGTCCCAGATCCCGTTGCCATTGCTGTTTACGAACTCGACCTTCGGGTCGAATTTCAGCGGCGTTCCGATAGAAGGGACTGTTCCGGTGACGGGGATGTCTCCCGCGTTGTACCTACCGTCACTAGTCGCATCGTACGCTATCGCTTTGCCTGCGCTCCAGGGTTCGTTCTGACTATTGGTTGTATTCACAAATTCGATCTTGGGGTCGCCCGTGAGAATAGCCCCATTGGCGATGCTCCCTACAATCGGGATGTCGCCAGAATCGAATATTCCATTGCTATTAGAATCATAGGCTACATGCTCCATGAAAGCAGGATAGTACATGTAGGTGTGAAGGCTTTCGAAGACGCGGTTTTGGCTGTCGGTCACATTTGGATAGTTGAGATACCAGTGAGACCTGTCTCTTGAGCATCCGTAGCTGCAGAGGTTCTGAACAACCACCCAGTGGGTATCGCCCAGTTGCCGCGCAGCGTCAAGCCATGCCTGATACTGAGCCGCAGCATAGCGTGTCTTGTTTGCCTCGCACTGCAGGGGGTTTTGTTGGCACCACGCGGTGGAGCTTACAGGAAAAGATCCTGAGGCCGGCTCATTGAGGGGCTCCCAAACAATGCGTGAATAGTTGCCCATGAATTCTCCGACAACAGCCGTTGGACCGCTATCGCTGTTCGGGCCAAACCAGAAGTTCAGCCAACAATTCACAAGGGTCGAATTTGTAAAATCTGAGTATCCGTGATAGTCGACCACTATCCACATGTTGAACTGTCGAGCGATCTTGAGACTTCTTGCAAGTTGTGTCGCGCTGTAAGTACCCATGAAATCCTGTGGCGAAGCATTGCTGTTCAGACCATACCTCACAGAGCAGTAAGGTGCAAAGGAAGCCCGGATGGTATTGTAGCCGCTTTGGACTTGTTCGAGAGCAATCTGCTCGAAGTTGCTAGCCCTTTCGCCCGGGAACACGAGTGATGCTGGCCCCGTCAGATTTTGGCTGGTATCTTTGAG
>VBAY01000142.1 GCA_005883085.1 Candidatus Bathyarchaeota archaeon | reverse complement strand
AATATTCGCCCATTATCAATGCCAGACAGAAAATCTTCCCTAGAAAAAGGAGGGGGGTATTGCGCAGAGCATCTCGCGACGCAAGGGTGGTTCTTCCGAGTTCTACTTTTTCGGCGGGCCCTCAGTGTAAATTCCGTGGATACTGAGATCTCCAGTAGTACACTGCGTGCACTTGCCCAGCGTCTTGAAGACAAAGTCTCCCAAAGCGAAGTTCTTGATCTGTTTGAAGCTGCACTGGCCGCACTTGACCACTGAAAGCACTTTCGGTGCCGTGTACGCGCCTATCCGGATCCCTCTCCTCATCCTCGTGAAAGACAGAACAACGAACGTGAAGGCGAGAACCGCGATTGTGAGGTAGAGGATCTGAAGTGTTGGGTCCAGGTCAGGAGTGTTGAGAGCGAGACCAATGGTGTAGAGGCCGACTACCGCCATAACAGCGGCTAGTATGGTTATGACTAGTGATGAGCCACTACGTGGCTTAGGCTGCGACACCCACGATTATCCTTCTATTGACCGATACCGATGGTGTTGCCGATACCGGCGACTATTATAGTATCGCCCGGTTTGCTCCGTTCCAAGATGAGGCTCTTGATCCTCTCGATAACTTTCTCTCCAGCCTCCATTATTTCCTTCTTCATCGGAGTAATCGCTTCCTGAATACTCTCCTTTACGATAACCGCGTAGACCGGAATCTTGTGCACGGTCGCTTCCTGTTCAATCTTGTAGCGCTCCGTGCCGATGCCGCCGATAGCCGCTCCAATTCCCTCGCTGACCTCGCCTGAAGTCTCGCCCTCGAACTTCACGGCCGCGTCCACCATGACCACCATCGAGACCTTGCCGACATTTTCTTCGATGATCGTTCTGATGGCGTCCCCCGGTTTCCCGACGTTTCCGCCAGGACCCTCCGCCTTCAAAGCGATCACCCTACGATCCTCCATCATCGTCTCCGCAACCACCACATCCTTCTCGACCTTCCGCTTCTCCTTATCCTTCATCAACCTCGACGCGACAAGCGGTCCGATTCCATCCCCGATAGGCTGACCCTCAGCGAAAGCCTTCGCTGCACCCAGATACGCCTCCGCCTCCTGAATAATCAACGGAAGCAAGGCTTGAAGCTGGATAATGATGAAGATGCTGTTAGTCTTCTTCCCCATCAAGTAGAAGTGTCGAATAATCCTATAGATCGTGTTGAGAGCCCAAGACGCCTCAACCAGATTCTCCAGATTCATAACCTGAGAAGAATCAGCGCCCGGCGCGATCCTTCGAACATCCTCCTTGAACTTCGCATCCCGAACATCCAGCAAGTGATCAATCTTACCGACAATACCAGCCGGATCCATATCGACCGGCGAGATCAAAAACTGCTCCATCAACACGTTGATCTGTGGACCCGGATCAGTCAAAGGCTTACCGATCTCCTTCACCGTCTTCAGAGTTAGATCCTTCGCAGAGTTCCGAAACATATCCAATCTCCTCAAACCCTTATCGATCTCCCATAGAAACTGGCGCATCTGCAGCTTCTGACCAAACCCGAAGAACAATGCGATGAAAAGAACAGTAAAAAGCAGTTGGCTGATAGTGCCGAGATTTCCAAGCAGCCCGCCAAGAAGATCATTTTCATGAAGAGAGATTGGCAGCACTGAATAGGCACCGGAATATGCTCAATATTCCGGTCTGAATGTTATAAACGTTGATCCCTAAGACTGACCAGCACTAGCCCAAAGTAATCCGAAAGATATCCGGCAAAGAAACCGCTCGTTCGTTGTCTAGATCAGAAAAATGAGGTTGGCAGCGGTCTAAGCTTCGCGTGGGCGTTAGCACCACACTACCACATAGATCGCATGGGAGATTCACTTCCGTGTTCGGAATGGGTACGGGTCCTAGCTCCCACCTATGGCCGCCAACCCCGTGAACAGTCCCCGGCGGAATCGGCTAGTTAAGCCTTCTCCGAAATCAGGCCTAGAAGCATACGCCGGCGGCGCTTCAACCGGATGATAATATGGCGACGTAGGCTCACGCTTTCTCCTTGATACTAGAGCTATCAGAACTAGGAGGAACAGAAGGGCTATACCTGCAATGAGGTAAATGAAAGGAATCCCCACCACCTTCAGATTAGTCAGGTTTGGAATCCCGTTTATCGTAACCGTCAAAGTGTTTTGTCCTGAAGCAAACCCGGGCTTTGAGGCTTGAATAGTGACGGTTGGATTCGAGGCTTGGAGCGGCGTAGTGTAGACGGCCGTGTAGTTACCATTACCGCCGTCAGTTGGGCTTGAGAAGCTTCCACCCGCCGAGGATGAAAGAAAGATCGTAGCTCCTGTAACTGGGGTGGTTCCGTTTGTGACTCGTATCATCAGGACAATCTCGCCTCCTGGAGTGATCGAGACGGGAGCGGGGGAGGCAGCCACGGTCAAAGGTGGAAACGGGTTCAGAGTAATCGTCGTAAAAGCTGATCCACTTAAGAAACCGCTTTCACTGGCAATAACCTGAATTATCGAACTGACGGCAGAGTTCACGAGGGGCGCGGTGAAGTTGGAGGAGTATACTCCTATGCTGCCCATGACAGGTTGAGTGAACCCGCCGCCTGCTGATGAGCTAAGAGCCAGGGTCACACCGGCCTGAGGGGCGGACCCGTTCGTTACAGTGATGGTTAGAATGGAAACTTGTCCAGGTTTCAAGCTGGTGACGCTTGGAAATATTGTCGCTTGCAACCTAGGAGCAATTACGCCCAATCCGTAGACCTTCGTATCCCACGATCCGAAGAAGACCCGAGAATCCGCAACCGCAGGGGAGGATGAGATGCCACCACCCGTCGTCGTGTACTTCCAGAGCAACCCGCCCCCAGTGGGGTTCAGCGCGTAAAGACTGTGGTCGCTCGAGCCGAACAGCAAAGTATTCGAACCGAGCGCGAGAGCTGGAGAAGATGAAATCCCCCCGATCGTACCTGCTTTCGGATATGTCCAGAGCTGGGCACCGGTTGTGGCGTTGAGCGCGTATAGAATGCCTTTGCCTGTGCCAAAATAGACTACCCCATTGTTGACTGCTGCAGAAGTGGCATTGAATCCTCCGATGCTGAACGTCCAGAGGATAGAACCAGTAGTCTGGTTCATCGCAAGGAACCTGTTGCTGTCAGCTCCAACGTACACCCTCCCATAGGCGAGAGCTGGAGCCGTGCTTATCGACGCCGCCACTCCAATAGGAACTTTCCATAGTTGAACGCCTGTGGTCTCGTTAACTGCGACAACATAGCCATTGTTTTGGCCGAAGACAACTCGACCGTTATTGACCGAGGGAGACGACTTTATCGTGTCATCTCCGACATACTGCCAAGCAACCGTATTGTTGGTGTAGACGGCCATTAGTACGGAGTTGAACCTGACAAACCAAGTTCCGTAGAAGATCTTCCCATCAGCGTAGACCGGCGAGGATGTAATCGGACTAATGTTTGCCCTCTGCCAGATCAAGGACCCGGTTTGCTCATTGAGAGCGTAGACCATAGAATCTCTCGAGGCGAGATAGACTACCCCGTTCGCAACAGCGGGTGTCGCGTAGATTGGAGCTGAGGTGCTGAAGACCCATCTCTGAGCCCCGTTGTACTCGTCGAGCGCATACAGGTTTCCATCCCAAGACGGGATCAAAACAAGCCCGTCAACAACGACGGGGGAAGGATACACGTATGAGCCAGTTGTAAAAGTCCACATGAGGTTTGGCCCATTAGGCGCGGAGGCGGGAGTAGTTCCACTTCTCAAAGCATCGTGATGGAACATCGTCCAGGGATAATCCGTAGGACCCGGAGAACTGGCAGGAAAACGTTCCGGAGATGCTGGTGTTTTACTGGCGGGTATTCCTAGGCTGAGAAGGTAGAGAGAAAGGACCAGAACAACAACTGCCCTTCTCAATAGAATCCCCTAGCTGAAACCGAACACCCTTCTCCAAAGAGAGATTTGCAGAATCCACAACTAAAGAGACATGTAACTCACGCTTGAACAATCGAGGATGACAATCAGAGCTAAGCCGAAAACTAGATTAATCTAGACACGGCACAACGCCCGAACAAGGTGCACCCTGTCTGATATTCGCCTTCTTAATCTTCTATCGAGTAAGACCCCTGTCTGAGGCAGATAAGAAGAAAGCAACTGCTGACTGGGCACGGTTCAAGAAGACACTGTCCAAAGAGCTTGCGATCGTAGCGGAGTATGCGCACATCTGGGGAACAACCTACAACGGGATGATCCTCGTTGAGTCACGCGACCTTTCCACATTCCACGATTTCTGGCACCGTTTCCGGGAAGCAACAAGATGGTATGTGCCTGAGACAAGAACGTACATCGCCCAGAAAGAAGAATAGGCGAGTTCCATCCCCCATCTTTCGACTAAGCTTTATACCAAGAATTTCCGACACCCGCCTTTCGGTGGGGCGCTGCACTGAGCCTTCGTTACAGCACGGGGCCGTAGTCTAGCCAGACCCATCAAGACGCTGGGTCCTAGAGAGGAATGACGACGGGCTCCAGAATCTATTACAATAGGAAAGACCGACCAAAATTGAGGGATGAGGAAATTCGGGAGCGCGTGAAGATACCCGTAGACGAGAGACTCGGCGGATGTCGTGGGTTCGAATCCCACCGGCCCCACCACTCGGATCTATTTCGCTGTCGATTGAAGGTGTTTCGTGTCTAACGCCTTCGCACGCTCTATAAGTTCGGCGTCAATTCCAGTAGTTGCCGCGCTTGTCGCAAACCACGAGTCGAGTATCTCTTTTGCGATGGCGGTTGACGTGCTTCTGAGACTCATCGCCAACACGTTAGCATCGTCCCACATTCGAGCGCCTTTCGCGGTTTCCGCGTCCCAGCATAGTGCGGCTCGGACCCCTCGGACCTTGTTAGCGGCAATCGTAACCCCAGTTCCGGTCCAACAGAAGAGAACACCCTGGTCCGCTCTCCTGTTGCTCACGTCTAGTCCTATTTTCTCTCCGACATCTGGCCAGCCCATCGCCTCTCCCTTCAAGGGACCAAAAAGGACGACCGTGTGACCCCTCTTCTTCAACTCCTCGACAACAAAGTCTGTCAGAACTGTCTTCTCATCGCTTCCAACAGCGATCTTCAAGTCTCAATCGAGAACACTGAGTAGCACAACATAGGTTTTGTTCTGGGAAAGCTAAAGTCTCCCTAGATTACGCTTTGAACTGACACATCTTGAGCAGGCCGACAAAGCCGGTAAGCGCTTCCAAGACCACTCTCTCTAGTCAGATGATGCCTGTAGACGCCAATCCGATGGGAAACGTCCACGGCGGCACAATCCTCAAACTTGTCGATGTTGCAGCTGGGGTTACGGCCCTGCGGCACGCTAGAACTGTTGTGGTCACAGCAAGCATCGACCGCATGGACTTCTACCATCCAGTCTATGTGGGCAACCTCCTCAACCTCAATGCCTCAGTCAACTATGCTGGAACGACCTCGATGGAGGTCGGAGTCCGGATCGAAGCCGAGGATCTCAAGACAGGTAGAATTACGCACACGGGATCATCCTACCTCACGTACGTTGCCATAGATGAGAACGGTCATCCTATCGAGATCCCCGACGTCATCCCGGAGACGCCTGACGAAAAACGACGTTGGAAGGAAGGAAAACAGCGAAGAGCCGAGCGTCTCAGAGTCCTGCTAGACCGAAAGAGGAAGGGCAAGGCCTAGGTCGATCAAGAACGAAGATTGCAATTATCGGATTCGGTATGATGGGGCGGCAGATAGCCCAGGTGTTCGCCCAACATGGCCACGAGGTGGAGGCCACGGATGAAGATCTACAAGCACTGAAGGCTGGGCTCAACGAAATCGCAGATGGACCCTATGGGTTACATGCAGCTGTTTCAAAAGGAAAGCTCACTCCAGAACAAGCGAACAGGGCCCTCGCGAGCATTAAGACAAGCCCCACGTTGGACAATGTTTGCAAAGATTCCAACCTAGTGATCGAGGCAGCCTTCGAAGATCTACGTCTCAAGCAGAACTTGTTTCAAAGAATCGAATCCACTGCGCCCTCAACAGCGATCATCGCATCAAACACGTCAACCTTGAGCCTCGACAAGATTACGCAAAAAATCTCAAAGAAAGATAGAACGATCGGAATGCACTTCTTCAATCCAGCCCAGCTCACAAAAATGGAAGCTTCAAAACTGCTCGAAGATGGCGTCGCAAATCTCTCTGACATCGACGCGTGCATGAGACTCGGCTACAACCATCCAATGGGCCCCTTCGAACTAGCCGACTTCGTCGGACTTGACACTAGACTTCGGAACCTAGAATCGCTCTACAAGTCAACGAATGAAAGTAGATGGATACCGCCTAAGCTTCTGAGAGAGATGGTCCAACAAGGATACCTCGGCGACCCTGCTAGAAAGAAGGCGAGCAACGGCGGATACTACGAGTACCTCAAGATAAAACGCTGACAAGAAAATCCTAACCCTTTATACAGAACACAACCCACGAGCCACACGATGCCGATTGACGTACGCACACATACTAGTTGAGACAGAGCCGCCTATCGGAATCATCCGGCTGAACCGTCCAAAAGCTCTCAACGCACTCAACTTCGAACTTATCCGAGAAACGGTGGAAGCGCTAGAGGCCTTCGACAAAGACGAGAGGATCAAAGCAACGGTGTTGACCGGGGGAGACGACGCCTTCTCTGCTGGAGCAGACATCAAGGAACTAGCAGAAGCGACGCCCGTCACGTTAATCGAGGAGAACAAGTTCGCCCTCTGGGATCGACTGAAGAAGATCGCGAAGCCGATCATAGGCGCGGTCAGCGGCTACATCTACGGAGGAGGCTGCGAACTGGCTATGAACTGTGACATCATCATCGCGTCCGAGACCGCACGGTTCGCCCAGCCTGAGATCAACATCGGAATAATGCCTGGAGCTGGTGGGACTCAGCGTCTCACAAGAACCATTGGAAAGTACAGGGCAATGGAGATGGTTCTAACCGGACAACCCATGACCGCTCGGGAGATGGAGAAACACGGTCTCGTCAACAGAATCGTCCCAGTCGAAGCCTACCTCGATGAGGCACGAAAGCTCGCCATGCAGATCGCCCAGAAAGCCCCCATAGCCACGCGCCTAGCCAAAGAGGCCGTGCTGAAAGCACTCGACACACCCCTCGAAGAGGGACTAGCCTTTGAGAGGAAGAATTTCTACCTCCTCTTCTCAACCGAGGACATGAAAGAGGGAATGAAAGCCTTCACGGAAAAACGGCCCCCCAACTTCAAAGGACGTTAATTCTTGGCGCCGGAAACACTCATCGTCGAAGAACACGACCACATCACAAAGATCACACTGAACAGGCCAAGCGCGCTCAACGCAATAAACGACAAGATGGGAAAAGAACTCATTGCGACTCTCAAAGAGACAGAGAAGAACGAAACTGTCCGTTGTCTCGTCATAACAGGTGCAGGCAGGGCCTTCTCAGCAGGCGAAGACGTGTCAGGTCTAAGAGACCGCTACGGGGCAGGAGAACACCCCTCACTGGGGGATCATCTCCGGAAGAAGTATCATCCAATCATGACCCGCATCCGAAATATCGAGAAACCGATTATTGCCCGTCTGAATGGTATCGCCGCGGGAAGCGGGGCAAGCTTGGCCCTTGCCTGCGATATCCGAGTGGCTTCAGAGGAGGCGGGCCTCAAACAAGCCTTCATCGGAATGGGCCTGGTACCCGATTCTGGAAGTAGCTACTTCCTGACACGAATGGTCGGTCCCGGAAGAGCCCTTGAGTTGTGGACGAACCAGCGACCATCTCGAAGCCGCCAAAGCCTTTCTAGAAAAACGCCCGCCCAAATTCTCAGGGAAATGAGACACGGCACCTTCTCAGGGTTTCACGTTTAAGTAACAAGCTCCCCAATCGCGAGAGCTGAACAACTGTGCCGGGAAAGGACAAGAAACGGCCGAAACTGGACCTAAACATCTTCCCCGGAAACTGGACTGTTACGAACGACCGGATGTTCAAAGCGTTCGACCTCTCCTTCGCCCAGAACTGGAACCCGGCCACCTTCCCCTGGGACGAACTTGATCAGAAGAATTTCGACTCGAAGGAACGAATAGCACAAGCCTACTGGATGTCGAAACTCGCCCTCTTCGAAAAATCCGGAATCGGAGCCTTCGGCTTCGGAGCAGTAAGAGCCGCAGAGCTAAACATGGAAGACCCCACGAAGAAGATGCTTGCCTCCATCACCTACGATGAGTGCAGGCACGACGAGGTCTGTCGCAGAGCCTGCGACAAGCTCTGCCCCAACTGGCCTTACGGATACAAGCCACAATCAGATTTCGAATCACGAGCGCTACGAAACATCAAGAGCCTCTACGAGGACGGGAGACGTTACTGGGAAGGATTCCTAAAAGCATGGGAATACCTACCTCCCGAGATTCTGTTCGCCGGCTTCTTTTTCGCGGAGATAGGCGCGGAAACGATCTTCAACGCGATGCGCCAGACCAGCAAACTCGGAATCTACCAACAGACCTTCCGCAATATTACACGAGACGAGACACGCCACCTCGTAGCCACGATGGCCCTGCTCCGAGCCATGGCTGAGAAGTTCTCGGAGGAACAGAAGATGACGATTACGCGTCAGATGAAGCAGGGCTTCATCTTTCTCTCACCCCTCCTCTACCAGCACAAGCCCGAGTTCTGGCATCTCCCAGCAGACTTCGACAAGGTTGACCAAGAGATGGAGGAAGCTGCTAGGGACGCGGGACTAGGAGTACTCACCCTTGAAGAGAAAGTGAAGTTCTGGAAGGAAGCGATCGAGAAGAAACGGTCCGAGATCGAAGAAATGGGAATCAAAGTACCCGCCATACCCGAGCTTGGAGTTGAAGGCGAAGCGGTTCAGGTTAAGAAGAACGAGACTATTGCCACTAGCTTCTAGCAAGTGTTGAAGATGACAAAGATCATTGTCCTATTCGGACAACCGAAGGACCCGAAACTGTTCGATGAGCAATACTGGAAAGACCATGTTCCGATGGCGAAGGCGATGCCGGGGCTGAAAAAATACACCGTCAACAAGGTCGTCGGGGCACCGCGAGGAGAACCCGCTTACTACCAAGTTGTCGAGCTGGAATTCGAGAACATGGACAGCCTGAAGAAAGCATTGGAGAGCCCGGCGGGACGCGAATCAGGTCGGCATGGCGTCAAGATTGGTACGGGTGGCATAACTTTCCTTTACGCGGAATCAAGAGACGCGATGCTATAGAGCGACAACGGTCTAGCTCTGTTTCATCTGAAATATTCGTCGAAAACGTTCTTCTAGTGAAGACCGGACAAGTCTAGGACAGGAGCGTTTGAATTTCTGAGCCGGATCGGAATCATCGGAGTTGGACATTCAAAGTTCGGAAAAAGGAGCGACGCGTCCCTCCGGGAGTTGGCGTTTGAAGCGTACAGCTCTGCTCTAGATGATGCCGACGTTGAATCCTCAGAAATCGATGGTTCAGTAGTTTGCTCTGCAACTCACTACGATAAGCAACGGTCGCCTGCAGGTGTCGTTGCGGAATATCTCGGACTCAATCCCCAGCCCACCTTCAACGTCGAAGCAGCCTGCGCCTCCAGCGCTGTCGGCCTCCGGACCGCTTGGGCGCTTGTCTCATCAAAACTCCACGATGTCGTGGCAGTGGTAGGGGTGCAGAAGATGACCGAACTCTCTTCGGAGGAGATTCAGGAACTTATGGGCAGAGCGGGGGACGTCATGTGGGAATCACCCTTTGGGACAACAATGCCTGCATACTACGCGATGTACGCGACCGCCCATATGGCAAAGTATGGAACCACAGAGGAGCAGATGGCGCTTGTCACGGTGAAAAACCGAAAATATGGAATGAAAAACCCGAACGCCATGTTCCAGAAACCAATCAGCGTTGAGGAAGTTCTCAAGTCGCGACCTGTATCAGCCCCACTGAAACTCTTCGACTGCTGCCCAAATGCCGACGGTGCCGCATGCCTCATCATCACAAACGCAGAGAAGGCTCGCAAGCTGACGGACAGACCTGTATGGGTTGCGGGGCTGGGCCTTGCCTCGAGCCCAATGTCCCTCGCTGGACGTAAGGGTCCACTAACTAACTTCGAAGTCACAAAGAATGCCGCCAAGGCCGCATACCAGATGGCACGAGTAGGTCCGAACGATGTAGATGTTGCTGAGGTGCACGACTCGTTCTCGATCACCGAGATTCTGAACTACGAAGACCTCGGATTAGCCAAACCAGGCGGGGGAACCAGACTCCTCGAAAAGGACGAAACAGAACTAGGAGGAAAGATCCCGGTAAACATCGATGGAGGACTCATCTCGAAAGGCCATCCTGTCGGTGCCACCGGAGCCTCTCAACTCTTCGCCTTGACAAAACAGCTCAGAGGTGAAGCAGGCTCAACGCAAGTCGACGGCGCGAAGATAGGGCTCGCTCAGAACATCGGAGGAATAGGCATGTACGCGGCCGTGACGATCTTGAAGGCGTAGCCTGATTGGGTTTCGAAAAGTTCGGCAGATTTGGCTATGTCTCCCAGACCAAGATCAATCCACTGTTATCCTATCTGGAAAAAGGGCGGATAGCCGCGACCAAGTGCAAGAAGTGCGAGAGAACATACTTTCCACCAAGAGCTGACTGCCTAGACTGTCGCCACAGTACGATAGAATGGGTAGTACTCGACGGGAAGAGCAAGCTGATCACCTTCACCCAAGTTTTCTTCGCACCACCAGCCTTTCAACCGGAAACCCCGTACCTGCTAGGGCTTGCAGAGCTCACGAATGGGCTACGCGTATTCGCGCCTATCAGTCCCGCAGTGGACAAGGAGGAGCTGAACCCGGGCGTCGAGCTGAACCTGAAGGTCGCAAAAGGCTCACGTAACAACCTGTACTACTGGCTTGAATAAAGAACACGCGAGTCCTCTTTCGGAGCTATTCGAGCCGAGGTAATCGGAGATCATCACCTGCGGTCCGATAGCCGAGCTTGAGGGCCAGAGGAGGGCGTCTCTTGTGTTCGGACTTCAACCAGCGCTCTCGAACTTTCTTGACCAATGCCAGCTTCAACCCTGTCTCCTCAACGACCCCCTCAGGTGTCATCCATCTCTCAAGGCCCCAGAGAATCCTGTCCAGCTTCTCATAGATAAGCCCCAACTCCTTCTCCGCTGTCTGACCCGGCCACAGCTCAGGACTGGAGGCTTTCACACGAATCCGCTCCGGAATGCCTAAGTCTCTAGCCAAGTTACGGACGGACGTCTTGTAGAGATCCGCCAATGGAAGTATGTCGCAGGCCCCGTCGCCAAACTTTGTGAAGTAGCCTAGCATGATCTCACTCTTGTCGCCAGTTCCGACGACCAGACCATGCTCCGTGTTGGCATAGTAGTAGAGGACCATTGCACGGAGCCGCGCTTTGACGTTGCCCCAAGGAATTCCCTTCGCCATCTTAGCGTCAAGAGCGTTTCGAGAGGTTTCGACAATAGGCGTAATGTCGATTATTTTGAAGCGTATCCGAAATTTCGATGCAACCAGTCTTGCATCTTCCAGAGCCCTATCATTCTTCGTCTCCTTCTCCGGCAAACTTACCCCGAGAACCCGTCGGCCCCCGACTGCACGGGCGCACAGCGCCGCAGTAACGCTAGAATCTAGACCACCAGACATGCCGAGGACGAGGCAGCGCCCACCCGCTTCTTCCAGGCGAGTCGTAAGAAATCGTTCAAGCCGACTTACTGTTTCTTCCGGGTCCCGAATGGCGAAAGGATCATCGCCATACCTAGAGGACATGATGCCCTCAACGTTCAAGCCCGTGTAATAAGCCGAGAGGACCTGGCTAGCTCACGATACGTGAGCCGCGATCTTCTGAAGCGAGGTTCTTGAACAACGGCAGCATCCGGTCCATCGTCACCCATCGCTCACTCGCGAACGAAGCTTCGCTCGCCGCTTCCTGAACAATATTCTTCAAGTCCCGAGGCGTCACAACGTACTGCTCGCGAACCGTGATTCCCCGTTCAGGGATCGATGCCTCGTACAACTGTTTCCTAGACCTAATCGTCCTCCAGATATCCGCGAAGGCCTCGTCAGTCAGTCCTCCACGATAGTTCGAGACTGACGGATCCAGCTCGACCTTTGAGCAGTAAAAGTCCAAAAGTCTCTTCACTTCCTCCATCGTTCTCGGTGGCGGAACATAGATGATCCGCTTGATCCTATCCAGAAGAGCCTGATCGATCACACTGGGATAGTTGGTTGCAAATATCACTGACACGTTTCTGTTGACATGGAACCCCTCTCCCAACTCGGTAAGAATCTGGTTGAGCATTCCCTGAACATCCCTTCCCGCGTCAGTGGTCGCCTCCATCCTCGCACGTCCAATAGCATCAGCCTCATCGATGAAGAGGACAGTAGGAGCGGATTCTCGCGCAAGCTTGAAGACCTCTTTCACGTTCTTCGCCGACTCGCCCAGCCATTTCGACACGATCTCGTAGCTCTCGATCTTTAGGAAGCTGGTCTCTTGAGCCCTCTGACCGATCGTCCCCGCGACAGCCTTTGCCATGTACGTCTTACCAGTCCCAGGTGGGCCGAACAGTAGAATGGATCCTGCCTCTTCCAGCATCCTTGGATCCCGAATGATCGCCTCGCGTCGAGCTCGGACCTGAGGGTCAAGTATCCACTCGACAGCCTGCCGCAAGCCATGCAGCTCTTTTTCGAGGCCAACGACGTCCTCATAGAAGACTTTTGGCGACTTTTCCACTTGGTATTCTAACAACGAGCGTTCACGCAACCTGTCGATAACGTCGACGATGACACCCTTCGTTGGAGAGAGGACCGCGTCCACCTCGGTCGACACTTTTTCCCTTATCTCGGGCGGTATGCTAACCTGAAACGCTTGGCCGCCTGAAAGCCGAACCAGCGCCATGTCCCCCGTGACCTCCTCTATGGTCCCGATGGGACGCATACCCTGCTTGAGCTCTTCCATCAGATTATGATATCTACGGAGCTCAGTCTGGAGATACTCTATCTGTCTCTCCTTTCTAGTCAGTTCCCTTTCGAGGTCAAGTGCAGGAGGATATTCTGGCGAGTTCTGCTCGGCCATGCAGCTTCTGAACTATGATATCCTTTCGGAGAATAAATAGATATGGGCTCACCCCGCCCACCAACTTTGTGGTCTTTCACGTAGAGACCAAATTCGAGACTCAACAAAGTCCCGTTTTCAAGGACTCGAGAATGGCGAACAGTTCGAGAAAAAGTGAGCGATCTATTGCAAGAAATCTAGAAAGCGGTTCCGGCTAACTGCCAACCATCGTGCCCACGTTTGGTCTCTTTCGCAAGAACCCGAATCGCGGAGGCTGAAGCTGAATCCCAATCCCACTTCTGATATCGAACCGGACGAGTCGTGGAATGATCTGGCGACGATCCATTTTCCTGACGAGCAGATAGCGACGCAGTACCTGGTGCTCTTCTACCATTCGCAGCTCTACGACACCGTCCACGAGACTCTCAACCTTGTGAAACAGTTCGGGCTGCACACTTCCCGTTGAGAGGGTGGCTATCATTTTTCCTCCCACCTTCTTGACTTTCGCGGCGATACTTTGGATGAAACTGACGGCATGTTTAGGCTCAGCTTCGCTGAAAATCGGCATTAATGAATCAAGTATTATGGTAACTTGGTGGTTACCCATCGTTTCCATGACGGAAGTCAAATGGATGCTAACATTGGTCAAGTCGAACGGCTGAGGAACCACCCCTTCGGTAACTCCAGCGGTCGCGGAGTAACAATCAATGATGCCCAGTTTGTTCAGCAACTGGTACTTCCTCGGGTCCCAGCCAAACTGGCTCATTCGCTCGAGAATGTTCGAAGGAAACGTATCGTAGGTGACTATGATACAAGGTCTCGACCTTTGAAGCTCCTCGTAGAGGATCTGCTGGGCAAGAGTCGTCTTTCCACTTCCTGGATCGCCTGTGATCAACACAGAAGAAGAGTCGGGCAGACTGCCACCTATGAGCTGGTAGAATCCTTTGAAAGGCGCAGACCTAGTCTCCAGTTGTGAGTTCACCTAAGGCAAGCTAAACTTCGAAAGCTACTATTTTCCGTCAGGGCCGTTCAGGCGTATGAATGGGAAGTGTAACCCATCCACCCATCAAAGAGTGACCAAGCTCGTGAGGCAGTTAGAAAAGTGCCCCGCAGAACGTCCGATAGGTCAATAATGTTGACATGTGTTGCAAGGAGGCACTGCGAAAGGCTCGGACTGGGAACTTGAACTAGTCTAGCTCGCCTTCAAAATGGCTCGTTTCGATTTTTAGGCGGGAATGTAGCTCTAGTAGTTTCATCAACATCGCAATGTCGTCGAGGTCTTCGGCCGTGTCCACCAGATTGGGGTTTTCCCCTCATCTCGCCCCGACGCATGCGTTTTCTAATCGGCTACTAGCATAAGGATTATCATTCTCACAAAGTATTGGTCAGTGCTAGTACAAAACCGCGCGAAAAAGAAGACCACGAAAACGGGATGGCAGAACTAAATATTTGGAGGCGGCGGCGGCCTTCGCACCTTGACCGCCAAAAGAATTAGGAAAAGCGCCACACCGAAGATGGTCAATAGTACGATGGCTGAGACGACAGGCGCAGAAGTAGTGCCACCTACGTTTAGTGTTACAGTGCTGACTGAAGCGACGGAGGCGTCTTCCGACCATGTTCCCTGGTCTTGACCTTGGTAGAGAACGTGCGCTGAATATGGACCGATCGGGACATCGCCGAGTTGAACTGTTCCCTGACCGTTGGTCGTGAACGTCCTGCTCGTTGCGTTGGCGAAGGTGATTGTTACCGAGGCTCCCTGAATAGGATTGTTCAGCTTATCGACAACTTTGACGGACGCTGGATATGCGCTCACCCCGACAACGGCAGAGGCTGAACCCGAGGCGAGGTCAAGCGCCACTGGAGTAAGCAACGCTCCTTGGTAGCCTTCCCAAGTCGCCGAAGTAACTGTCCAGGAGGTCGCGGCCAGCCACTGACTAGAATAGGTCGAGGTTGTAACACTCGAACCTGCGCTCGACAATACGACAGACGTTGGACTCGGAGCCAATGGTTGCCCTGCAGCATCTTTGAAGGTCAACGTATACTGGAACTGCTTATCGAACTTGGCCGTATAAGTCCCTCCATCCGACGGTCCTGTATAGTTAGCAAGCATGATCGGGGTCTGCATCATCAGAGTTGGAGTCCACTGCAAGCTGGAATGGATCCATTCATTCCAGACATAACGGGCTCCTGAGGACGCCGACAAGGTTGTGTTTAGAACGGTAAGGGTATGTCGAGTATTGTTCGCAAAAGAGAACGTGTGGGGTAGAGGATAAATTAAGCCAGTATTGTTGTCGAGCTCAACGTACACTGTCCCATCCGCAGCTGGCACAGTTGTGTCTGCTGTCAGACGGCAGGTGGTAATGCAACCACTAGCATGAACATTGACGAGAAAGAGCGGGACAATCATAATCGAAAGCGCCAGGATCAGCAATGAGGCACGAGCTGTCTTCTTCAACAGAGATTCTCACTAACGGTGGAGGAAGATGGAACCCCATGCCTTAGGGCATCTTTAACCAGAGTCAAACGGCGTAGGGTACAACCAGGCTTTTGAACTCCGGTGATAGGCAAACTGGTTCAAGCGATGCTCACGAGAACGCTTCAGTGTTATGCTGAGGCGTTGCATCGCCGTTCTCGAAGTTCAACGTCATATTGAGCGCCATTTCCCGAATTCTGAGTCCCGCAGATAGTGATGATTCTTGGGTCTCAAAAACGACTAGCTCCGACATGAATAGAAAGTTACATATTGCGGCTGGGACGTCTATAGATCGACATGGAGCTTGGAGATCTTGAGGCGGCTGTCCTCGGGACAGTTGTCCGGCTTGGAAACGCTTCTGCCCGCCAAGTTGCCCAGGACCTTCATTCCACGCGCGGACTTGCCTATACTACGATCAGCACGACGCTTGATCGACTTTACAAGAAGGGGATCTTGGCGCGAGATGAGGCTGTTGGCAGAGGAGGATCCAGATACGTGTATCGCCTTCACTCGGAGGACAAGGTCAAAGGTCGAGTCGTGAAAGGATTCGTTGACAGGTTGCTCACCGCCTTTGGACCCAGCATAATCTCGACGTTGCACGACTACATGGACGAGATTCCAAAGGAGGACCTGAAGAGGCTGGAAGAAAAAGTTCGTAGGGAGTCCGGGCAACGATAAGCCTGGATCTGTACTCGGTCTACTTCCTTTCTACAGCGACCCTAGGAATTGTAGCAGCCGTTTTGACGGTCCAAGTTGCTTGCTACGTCGCCTATCGATCCAGTGTGGGAAATCCCTCTCGAAGATCCAATCTCCTCTATCCGATCTTATCCTCTTCTGTTTTCTCTTGGTCGTTTCTTGGGACCAGTCTTGTGGTGTGCACGCTCTTCCTCAATATGTACGAGTGGCAACCACAACGAGTGATAAGACTCGTGTTTGGAAGTTCGCTGCTTGCATCTTTCGGAATCGTCTCTCTAATGTCCCTAGTTGCTCGAAGATACGCGTTCCCTAGAATCCTTGACGGAATGATAGCCGGAGATTTCGCGGGCTCCAGACTGAGCGAAACATGCGCGGACCTTTGCAAGAAAATGAGCATCACTGGGGTTGACCTCAGAGAAGCAACGGTTGGCAACGCCTTTTCTTTGGATAATAAGGGGCGGAAAGTTGTGGCTGTGTCTCCAGAACTGGTGAGTTCAATGTCCCCTGCGGAGGTGGAGGCTGTCATTGCTCACGAGCTCTCTCACTTGAAGAACAAGGATTCTTGGGAAAAAGGACTTGCTAGGCTGGCCAAATTTGCCTTTGTCTTCGATCCGGTGTTGCATCTGGTTGAGGCAGCAGTGCACAGAGAACGAGAGCTCTTAGCCGACCAGTCATCAGTGAAATACACCCAGAAACCGTTAGCGCTCGCATCAGCTTTGCTGAAGGTTCATTCAGCCTTTCATGCCAGCTTACCTGGACCGGGGGCCGGATTGTTCGTGGGTCGCAAAGCGAAGGGTCTCCTGAGCAGGTATCCCGACCTTGATCAAAGGGTCCAAACACTAATCGACATGGCCCGCGAGATGAAGAGGCAAACGATTCTCGCCTGAGGAAACGCTCTTTTATAGCCTCACTCGGTTTGGATTGCGGACTTGACAGTTCAAATTCAGAAGTACAAGATGCTGATTGGCGGAGAGTGGAAGGACAGCGCAAATGGCGCTGTTTCATCAGTTCTTGATCCTTCGAACAACGAGGTTGTCGCCGAGGTCCCACGGGCTACAAAACAGGATGCGAAGGCTGCAATCGAGAGCGCGAAGCCCGCGCTTCACTCGGCCGGCTGGGTTGACATTGATCCCAGCAAGAGAGGGCGTCTTCTAACCAAGCTAACAACTTTAGTTAGGGAGAA
>VBAY01000262.1 GCA_005883085.1 Candidatus Bathyarchaeota archaeon | reverse complement strand
GGGACTCTCCTTCTTCAAGCTCTCCAGCACAAGGGCTGTTTTCGTCGGACTACTCGTACTGACGATATCGGAGGTCATAGGCGCAGTGGTCTGGGTTGGGAATCAGAACCTGCTTGCCGTGCTGGTCGGGGGCTCTCTGCTCGAACATTATATTGCGAGAAATGTCGGACTAATCAAGTAGCTTCGTTGGGCCGTCCTCGTCTTTGTTATGTGGATGGGGACATGACGGCAAATAGGCTAGACATGAGACGATACAAGAGACACCTGACCCGATTGTTGTAGGAACGAAGATACGATGGCATTGAACTCTTCGGGTCTGGACATGTTGGCGATATGGTCCGCGCCTCTTATGACGCTGAGTTTCGATCCAGGTATTAGCTCGTGTAACCTCTTGGTCATCAGCTGCATGCCTTTCACATCCCGGTCTCCCACGATTAGGATCGTGGGTATGTGAATCTGATTCAGCTTTGTGAAGGCCGGTGGCTCAGGCGACTTTTGTAACTTGTTCGGCGGATTCTTGTGAATGTGAGAGTTAGCCTTTGCTATCTCAAGAATACGACTCTTGCTCGTCGCGCTTTGAGCGGAGGCCCAAATTTCGAGATCCATATTAATAGCGTCGTCTATTCGATTTTCGCTAATTGCAAGATCCTGTAGATCGCCCTTCTTGTCAAGCTCTTCCCATTCTCTATCTTCCTCTGGACCCGAGCTCTTGTAGCCGCGTATCCCAGGCGAGACGAGAATCAGACTGTTTACCATAGAAGGGTGGACAGAAACGAAGTCAAGTGCGATTCTGCCTCCGTTGGAGACCCCAAGAATGCTAGCGCTCTCAATGTTGAGGTGCTTGAGTAGAGCGAATAGGTCTTCTGTGTCTGAATACTCTTCACCGGGCTGGCTTGACTTCCCGTAACCTCTCACGTCATATCGTATGACTCGCGCGCCTTTCGGGAAGAGTTGGAACTGGTCGTCCCACATTCTGCTATCAAGAAAACCAGCGTGAATCAGCACAAGAGGAGGCCCTTCGCCGGCAGTCTCGTAGTACAGATTTCCTCCGCGAACCCCCAGATAGCTCATTTTCATGCTGCCCTGTTTGCCCCGACGTAATATTCTTCCTTACGGACTTCTTGTATGATGACGATTGTCTGGTCCCGTTTCGCTTTCGCAATCGTCTCCACAGCATCCGTGATCGCCTTGGCTAGATCGTCTTTCTGCTGCTGCGTTCTCCCTGGATACATCAAAACCCTAACAATAGGCATAGAAATCTACAGTGTCCTTCTAGTTGAAGAAAGTTTGCCTAGTTATGAGATCTGTAAGGCCTCAACGTGAGGGCTCATGATTTCCACCTCTCCATTTGGTGGAGCCATGGATTTCCCCTTGTAGAACGTCGTAGGCCAGTGGTCCATCTCTGTCGTCGACGACCATTATGATGTCTCCGTAGCCCAGAAACGCGTCTAGGATGTTGACGCCGTTTCTGAACAGTAGTTCGGTGATATAGGATGCTATTCCAGGGGTCATCTCAGCGTGGGGCGAGAGGTTGAGTGTCAGCTTGGCCACATTTGCTTGTGTTGTCGCCTCCCGAAAGTGTGCCAGTTTTCCCCGGACTAGAGCGTAGTCCTCGCCGGGCAGAATCAGTTTGATCGAGCTTGAAAGCGGGAAGATGTGTGGGAACTCGGATAGATCGCTCCAGACTTCTGACAATTCTCTGATTATAGTTGAGAATTTTGTCCTGGGCGTTCTTATTGTCACGTCTACTATGCCGCTTGAAAGGGAGATCCTTGCGTCCTTGAGAACTCTTGAAGCATCAGGGCTCTTCGTGTTGGATAGGGTGTCGGAGAATCGCTTGATCGTTACGACTAGCGTGTTGATTGTTGCCTCTCTTCCGCTCATTTGTTTGACTTGAGGTTGGATGAGTTCTGCGAGGGAGTGGAAGTTCATGAGTTTCATCTTCAAGCATTGATAGATGGGGTAGTTTCTGGTCAGAATCTCGCGCACCGCTTCTGGGACGCTAACAGTGCTCCTTTGGGCTGTCAAGTCTCTGTGACCCCTCACTGTAATATATCGTTGGATCCATAATTAAAG
>VBAY01000263.1 GCA_005883085.1 Candidatus Bathyarchaeota archaeon | reverse complement strand
CTATTTGCCAACGATGCTAGAACAGAACGGATTCGATAACGTAGGACATGAGCACCTGACCTACTATTCTCTACGGACATTAAGCCTCCTCTTGACGGAGAGTGATCTTGAGATTTTTGACGTTGAGACAAACGACGTAAATGGGGGTAGTTTCCGCACCTACATTTCGCATAAGGATAGATTTCCCGTAAACATGAGTGTCTCGAGATTGAAAGACTATGAAAATAAGCTGTTTTCGAGGACACCCTCAATCTACAAGGAGTTCGAAAAAAATGTCCGAAGGGTGAGTTTGCAGTTGCGGAGGTTTGTCGCGAAAGAGGTCGAGAATGGCAAGAGGGTCTATGTTTATGGTGCTTCGACCAGGGGGAACACAATTCTGCAGTATTGCAAACTTGATCATCATCTGATCGAGAAGGCGACAGATGCAAACCCCGAGAAGTGGGGACGAACGACACCTGGAACTGGAATCCCGATTGTTTCAAAAGATGAGGCCCGAAGGGACAACCCCGACTATTTTCTTGTGCTCCCGCACCACTTTCTCGATGAGATCATACGACAGGAAAGTGATTATTTGCATTCCGGAGGCGAGTTTATTGTTCCATTGCCGAAGTTCAGAATAGTGACGAAGGACACCAAGAATC
This sequence comes from Candidatus Bathyarchaeota archaeon, assembly GCA_005883085.1. Taxonomy (GTDB): domain Archaea; phylum Thermoproteota; class Bathyarchaeia; order 40CM-2-53-6; family 40CM-2-53-6; genus 40CM-2-53-6. The sequence continues at coordinate 821 of VBAY01000263.1, read as the reverse complement.
TTCAACCTAACCTAGGGCTATTCGACCTTAGTTCCTAAGACGAGGAGCAAAGTAATGGCATCCTATGCCCAAATATATCGTGGCACTCTTTTCCAGAATCAGAATCTCATTGAAATGGCACGGAAAACTCTCCAATTACTAATCACAGCTCAGTTCTCTGAGAGACGACTTAGATGAAGGAGAACATCGTCGCAGTTTGTATCAGTGGAAAACAAGAAGCCTGGAGCATTCCAGAGATTCCATTCTATTGCCATACTGAAGGATACAGAGACTTCCCCCACTATCCGCCTGTAAAGACCAGGGAAAGAATCCGATACTTAGCTGAACGCCGGAACGCAGCCCACAAACGAGCTCTTGAACTACACCCAAACACGGAACACTTTCTAAGCATCGACAGCTACTACCTGAGCTACGTGCACGAGATACAGCATTTGCTCCAAGAGTACTCCCACTACAATGCAGAGTGCGTGCTTGGTGCGACAAACTGGTTCTCGGATTTCTCGAGAATTCCTTTGAAGTTGAGATACTGGGATACATGGGCCACCCCCGAAATGAAAGACAGGGGGTTTGACTATTATCCGAGACACGAGGGACTGCCCGAAGGGTGGGAAAATGTTCGAGGATGCGGTGGATTCGCCGTATATCCTAGGTGGGTATGGGAACGACGCGGATATGGCGTGCCAGAGCCTTTTCCGGATGCAGGAAACGAGGTCAACTACCTATGTCAGTGTCCGGGGATTTCAAGTTACGTGAGTCTCAATGTGAGAGTCCTTCGTGAGACTCCCAAGGAAATTAGAGATAGATCTTTGATCAATCGGCTT
>VBAY01000265.1 GCA_005883085.1 Candidatus Bathyarchaeota archaeon | reverse complement strand
ACTTCCTTTTGCGCACCTGCTTGCCAGACATGCTCGCCGAGCACTCTCCGCGCCGCCCCGATCAGAGCGTGAGTGCCAGTGTGGTGACGCATCAGGTTCACACGGCGCTGCCAGTCAATCTCTCCCTCAACCAGATCGATTTCTTGATCGATAGGTTGGTCAAGAAAGTGAACGATGATATTTCCGAACTTTTGGACGTTTGTAACTTTCAGTTTCCTGTCGCCAGACCGTAACTCACCGTGATCGGCGGGCTGACCACCTCCCTCGGGATAGAAGCAGGTCTGGTCCAGCACGATAGCGTTTTCTGCGACTTTAGCTAGCATCTTCGCTTGGAAGCTGGCCTGATAGGCATCGTCGTAGTATAACGCCCGGGTTGCTGGTAGATCCTTTAGCTTCTCCTCCCATTCAGGGTTGGACGAGGACGCCTCAAGGCTACTAGTCGGCTTGGAGTGTCGTTCAGCGACTAGCGTCAAGAAGTTCTCGGGAACGTCGACATCTACTCCGACCTTCTCAGCGCTCTCCCTTACGATCTCTGGAGCCAGTCCTTGGGAGTCATAGAGCAGAACGAGCTGCTCCGTGGGAATCTTACGAATACCTTGACTTGAGAGTTCCCTTGAAAGCCGCAGTACCACTTCTGATCCCTTACTGATCGTCTCCTCGTATTTCTCAACTTCAATCCGCAGACCCTCCAGTATCTCTCCTCTCATCTCTCGGAGCAGGTGAAACTCTCCACCCCACAATTTGATCTGTCCTTCGATAATCGCCGGAAGCTCCGGAAGGATTCCTAGCTGTCGGGCCAATCGTGCGGCTCGGCGGATAATGAGCCGGGTCAGGTAGCCTTCACCCACGTTGGATGGAACGACGCCTTCAGCTAGGAGGAAGGAAATTGACTTTGTATGATCGGTAATCGCGTATGCGGCTTCTAGCGTCTGGACGATGGAGCGAAACGCCTCCTTGTCGAGGCCAATCTCGCGTGCTGTCGCTTCAACATACGCATCTCTGGAATCTCGACTGGAGGCCCCATAGATTCCAGCCGACCTAGTAAGAGATGCCAACGTACTCTCATCGAGGTCAACCTTTGCCATTTCCACAACCTGCGTGAGTAGGGGGCCATAGACTGCGTGGAATCCGCTAGGTGAGCCTTGAGACAGCCAGGCCCATCTTTCCATCCCATAGCCTGTGTCCACTGTCCTGATTGGCAGAGGTATGAGTTCTTCTCCTTGGACTTTGTATTGCATAAAGACAAGTGTCGAGATCTCTAGTCCTGCAACGATTCCTTCGAGGTCCGGTCCCGCGTTTCCTCCGCCTGACCAGAAGTGTTCTTTGTAGGTGATGGATTCAGAGGGGACACCTATGACATCGGACAAGAGTTTGTGGTGATAACGGACAGTGTCGTCTTTCCAATAGATTTCCTTGTTCGGATAATTGAACGCGTGTGCTCCACCCATCTCAAATATGGACATGTGTCGTCCCGCGGCGCCAACCTGTTCGATGTCTGTGAACCGAATGCAGGGCTGACTGATGACCAACGGGTTCGCAGGAGGGGGCATACTTCCCTCTGTCACGTAGGGTTGGAAATCGTAGATCGACGCCCCCACGAGGTAGACATCGTTACGCCATCGTGCTACGATCGGATAGGGTTTGATCCTAGTGTGTCCTCGCTCCGCGAAGTAATCCATGAACTGAATTCTCATCTCAGCTAGAGAGTAGGGTCGTTTTGTGGGGGGTGTTCCGATGAACGAATAGGATGCGCATGGAACTTCGCCGCAAGTCGTCTGCTCGGGGGCCGCCCAGTAGTTACTTCCGCAGGATGGACATTTTCTTCGATTGAATCCTATCTCTCTGAAATACGGGAGGGCAAATTCTTCCGGGTTTATCTCTGGCATCTATCGTATCCCTCCAGGAGTGCTCTGAAAATATAGAGGCTTAGCTGGGAAAATCGTTCTAGAAGAGTCTTGTC
>VBAY01000264.1 GCA_005883085.1 Candidatus Bathyarchaeota archaeon | reverse complement strand
GGTGGATGTCTCTAGCTGAAGGGCGACGGAATCGAACATCGACGTTACTGCTCCATTTTCTCAACTGACAGCTTTAGTCCCTGGACGTCTTTGACTCGGACCTTGGTCCCTTTCTGCAGGTTTTCCGAAGAGGATACGGTATAGTCTTCAGAGCTTATTGTTGCCGTGCCGTATTCGCCTGCTTTCACATCGGATGTGAGGTAGCCTTCCTTTCCTATTATAGCCTTGGGATTGATGCTCAAGGGCCGCCGCATGATCGTTTCTCGAACTTTGTACAGGTAGACGCTTCCGAAGACGACGCCTCCGCCGACTAGTCCGAGGATGATGTAGGTCAATATCCCGATAACTGGGTTTGGCAGAGTTCCGGTTGGTTGGTTGGGCCCGGGGGCGGGTGCTGGGAGACTGAAAACGAGGATGAAGCCTACGATGAAGATTACAACGCCGATTGTTGCGCTGATGCCGTGATGGGTTTTGAGTTCGAAGAAGATGAAGAGTGCGCCGATCAGCATCAGGACTGTGGAGACGATTGAGGCTCCGAAGACTCCCAGTCCGACGAGGGCGAGAGCGATTGCTGATGCGCCTACGACCGATATTATGACGGTGGGATGGTACACGTCAGCGAGGATTGCGAAGGTGCCGAGGAGAAACAGGATACCATCTAGGTTGGGGTCGCTTAGAATAGATAGGAATACAGACCTAATTCCTGGATTGTGAATGTCTCCACACTGTGAGCCGCAAATGGCCAGAAGGGCGTCATTTGTCGACGAGACGTTGATCACCTTGTCAACTACGTGGTTGTTCAGGGCCTCGCAACTGTTGATCGACTGACATGAGTACGAGCGTCCCTTGGTAACCATGAGAGCTGTCGCGTTACTGTTCCTATAGCTGGGTGTGATGGATATCATGAATGAGGAGAAGCCGTTGATGTCCTTTGTCAGGGTCGTGTTCTCTTCGCCGGTAGGAATCCCGTAAACGATGGGGGTTGCAGAGCCGATTGTGGTGCCTGGGACAATGGTGATGTTTGTTGATGCTTCGGCGATGTATGCTCCTGCGCTGAAGGCGTGTGCTCCGAATGGCGCGATTAGTGTTGTGAAGTTGTTGCCAGCTCCTCGATACCTGGAGATCGCGATGATAATGTTGTCCATGTTCTGGCCGTTACCGCCGAACGTGTCGAGTATCAGGATGAAGTTGTGGATGCCTTGGCTTGTCGCGTCGTTGATGGAGGAGACGACAAAGTCTTCGGCCCCAGGGTCTATGTTCGCGTTCATCGCAGCCACGTAGTAACTCGAACTCGCCCTGGCAGGCGGGGAAAGTGAAGACTGTATTATCAGCAGAATGACGGCCGCGAGCAGTAGAGCGCTGGTCTTGTGAGCGACTCGAAGCTGGCTACTCAAGATTGGCTAACGCTAGTATCTTGGACTCGGTTAGGAATAAGCCTACTCTCGACGAAAAGTTGGGACAGCCCCCACGCTCAGAACCCTGTTATGGGCTGTTTTCTCAACAGGGTACTTTCATGGGAGGATCCGAATTGACGACATTCTGACTCGCGCTCTAACCGGGCTGTTTTACGTCGAGGTTGACCACTCTTGCGTCGCGAGGTGCGCTGCGCAAGACCCCCCTTTTGGAGAGGTCTCTGGTTGTTTCGCGCGGATTCTGGGCGAGTCTCACGATTCAGGTTGCAATCTAGGCTTGGATGCCCTAGCGAATTAACGAGTCGCCAAGAAGGATTTGCTATGCATCTTAGAGACATGACGCCAGATTTGAGATCAGGGCTGATAATGGGCGATTTTTTCCCGAGACTGTGAAGAGGCAGCCGCAGGCAACAACAGATTCCTTGTGATGACCTGTACTTCCAGGGGTGATGGGAAGCTAATTCAAGCGGCGGACCGACCCTTCGGCCCGCCATGAGCGCACAACTGTTGAGTTATTTCGCGCGGCA
>VBAY01000141.1 GCA_005883085.1 Candidatus Bathyarchaeota archaeon | reverse complement strand
TCGGAATGGATGCCCTGCGACAAAGCCTTGGATTTCCGATCAAGGTACCATTCATCCCACTCTACATCGAAGCACTCATTCTGGCCCTAATGGCCCTTATCCTCCTCCTCGCATCTTCCAGAGCTCTACGGTTCCTTGAAAACAAAGGAAGGAGGACAGGTTCGATCGCAGTGAGACAAAGATGAGTGTCCTCAGAAGCATTGTGGCTTCCGTGCGCGTTGGATGGTACAGGGAGTTCAACTGGACGAATCCGTTCTTAGGATTCTCGATGAGAACAGTCGGTCCGCTTGCCGGGGTGATCGCTGCCTCAAGCGTATATTTTGTCGGGTCGTCTGCTGCCGGAAGGTTCAGCTCTAGTCAGCTAGCCTTCATCCTCATCGGTGCCGCGCTATACACGCACGTTGCCGCGTACTCTTGGGTCCCGACGCTTGCCATAGCTGAGGGAAAATGGACCTACGTGTTCCCTCAAGTCTTCATCTCTCCACACTCATCACTACCCTACTTGACCGGGAGGACGCTTGCCTCGTTCTTCTCTTCAACCCTAACTGTCATCGTATCTCTTGTACTGTCTTTCTTCATTCTCTCGTCGGTATTCAACACGAGTATCCCCTTTGTTGTAACTCCGCTTTCTGTGACTTTATTGTTTTTCGCGATGCTAGTGAACATCCTTGCCGCGTTTGGGCTGGGACTGTTGCTCAGTGCTTATGCATTGTTCGCGACAAAGTTCGAGTGGGCTCTTCCCACCTATGTTGCCGGACTTTTGATGGTTTTCTCGGAGGCCCTCTTTCCTGTGTCTTTCCTACCACATCCTGTGTCGGACGTGGCAAACGTGTTGCCATTTACAGAATTCATGAGAGCCTCAAGGCAAGCAATGATCCAAGGAGGCGATTTGTACTCATACTTCTCTTATATCGGACTTGCAACTCTTGGCGGTGTCATCCTCCTGGTAATCGGCTTTCTCGCATTCAGATACGCTGAGAACCGGGCGAGACGACTTGGCGTCATCGACAAGAAAACAGCCTAGGGCCAAGTGCTACTGCAAGCCCAGAACCTTGTTTGTTTCCTCGAAGGCACCTTTCCATCCACCGGCCTTGTAATCTCTCAGACACCTCAGAAGCTCGTCTCTATTCACGGGCCCTAACACCCTGACCATTTTCTTGGCGATGCTTCCCCCGAGAAACAAGTACTGGGTTAGAGAGGTGAAATTGCTGGGTCGTCTCATCACGCTGGCACTTTCAAAATCCAGAATCCGAGCATGATCGTCATTCGACACGATCACATTCTTGTGAGCCCGGCTGAGTTCTCCATGATCGAGCCCGTAAGCATCCATTCTGACGCACTGTTCCAGCAGGGGTTTCACTACGTGCCGGACCCGGGCTCTTCGCCCCTTGCCCTTGAGGCTCTCCAGCCATAATGGAAGGGACAAGCCTTCGATGAACTCCATCGCCAGTACATCGGCGGTTCCTCCGAGGCACTCGGGTCCCACACCGAGCGAGTTCGCGGACTTTAGAAGTTCGGCCTCATGAATCAAGCTTGCACGACGGGCGTCAACCCGTCGAATCTTGACAGCGACTCGTCGGTTGCTTCTGACGCCCATGACCACAATTCCAACGACCCCCTTACCAAGGATCGATAGACGATCAGTTTTCAGCCGGCCCTGGAAGTCTAGCGCGGTTATCTCCAGTTGATGCAGTTGGCGAATTCTGGCCTCGACCTCATCAGGGTCAGCACTGGGATATGCTACGAGGCGATTGTAGGGCGGATTTGCTAGGGATGATAGCGATGTTAGTGATGGGTTTTGAGCCAAGCCGGCTTCGCCGCCAAAAACTCTGACAACGCCTGGTCAAAACCTTCTCGCCCAAGCAACGCCAGAATCTTCCTGTTCCCGAGAACCCTCACGTTCTGACGGAAGTAGTTGTTCAATTGGTCAGGGACAGTCAGCCCAAGCCTCGGATCTTTGAGAGCGGCCATGACGAGTTGTTCGACGCTGAGGATTCTTCGTCCCTTGTCAACGACCCACCGATCCGCCTCAATCCAAGGACCGCGAACTGTGTCTCTCGCATCTAGGTGGCGATCTAAGAATCCCTGGCTGTCGTCCATCTTCGAGACGGGAGGACCCTCGTGCAACTGAACTTCGGGTAGGATCGAGGTGTCTAGCTCGACAAGGATTGCACTTGATCGGGCTTCGTTGCTCCAGACAGTCGACCTGATGGGATGGAAATCTTGTCGTGTCATAAGCTCTGTTATCGATTTCTCGATTTTCAATAGCTGTCCCCACAGAACGTCAGGCACTATCCGGGAATGCTCAAAGGAAATGGCTGCAACATCTCTATTTTGATGCTCCAAGAGTTTGGAAAAATGGGCTTTGGTTTTCGGTTTGGACTTTGGAGGGAAAAAGTACCATGCGCCGGGATTCTTCTGTAGTTGTCTTGAAGCGGCGACGAACCCCCATAGCTTGTCATCTCTAACGGCGGCCGCCAAGTTTCGATTCGGGTCTATCGGGTCCATTACGACCAATGGAGAGTCGAACTCCCGAGCTCTAGAATCTTGACCACCGATGGCCTTTTCGATGTCCAGAATGATGATGGGCTTCCATTTCGAAGCTTGAACGAGTGTCTCGAGAAATGATTGGTAGTGTAGAATCAGGGTTTCAACAAGCATTCCGCTGAACCCTCCAACTCTGATCTCGGCGCCGTAGGATCGTATTCCCTTCATGAACCGCTTTAGGAGTCGAGCCTCGAGACGCATTTCTATCGTCAGATGCTGTTTCATGTACTCTGTATGGTATGGTGTCCTGTCGGTTGCGCTCATCCACTCCCCTTTCTCCACGGAATAGCAGGGGACTACATTGACTCGGATGTTGTCAATGTGGAATTCCAAATAGGGATGCTCGGCATATCGATCGATTGTCTTAGCATGAATCCCTTTTCGAATCGCAGGAAGAACCCTCCCAGTCCATTCCTGCCTATCCATTGTAGGAGGAAAGCTGGCGAAGAGATCCAAGTCGGCCTCGCCGCTCAACCAAGTGTCCCGGGCGAATGATCCTTGGATGGAAACTGTGCCTCCGATTCCCCCTTTATCCAGTATAGTCTGGACCTGGCCTTTGAGTCTCTCTGCTAGTTGCGACATTCGTTCTCTTTCGGCTTTGGTTGGAACGACCCTCTTCGCAACCTGGTCCAAGACAGTTTGAATGGAATTCGGCATCAACTTCCTCCACGTGACGAGTCAGTATTTGAAAGTGGACCGATGAAGACCTATCGTGGCTGCGAGGGAATTTCCAGCAAGGTCGAGTATTTCGGCCCCGAACTCGAGAGAATGCTCTGTTTGAGGCGGACCTTGTCCACGGCGATCGTGCCGAAGCTCTCGTCGCTTAGGTGTTCAAGGAAATTGGCGATCTCGTCCCTCTTTCGGCCCGACCGGACCCGGGCTATCGTGATGTGAGGACTGAAGGAGCGGTTCTCTCGTCTGAAACCTACGCCGGACAATAGCTTCTCGACTTGCTCGTAGATCTGCTCAACTTGAGTCCATCCCTCGTTCACTCCGACCCAGATTACATTCATGCGTTTGAGATTCGGGAAGGCGCCTGCTCCCTTGATCTCCGCGGTGAACGATGGAAACGTGAGTTGTTGGAGAGAGGACTTGACCTCGGCCAGTCGAGACGTGGATACATTTCCCAGAAATTTCAATGTGAGATGAACATTCTCTCCCTCGACGGGTTTCAAATCTCCGCCTAGCGCCTGTAACGAGGACAAGATTGAGGCTATGAGGGAGAGAACCTGCTGATCTTCGAGGTCTATTGAGATGAAGCTTCGGACTTGATCCCCTGACAAATCCTTGTTACGGATAATCTGGTCCATTTTTAAGAGCTATAATACTCTCTTCTCGAATGTGCGCGGACCCATGGACAAAGCGAAGTCGAAGACAGTCATCGTAATTGTTGGAATGCCGGGCGCCGGCAAGAGCCTAGCATCTAGTGTTGCGGCAAAACGTGGAGTTCCGGTATTCGTGTCTGGGGACATTATCAGGGCCGAGGCGAAGCGGCGGAACTTGACACCTAGCAAAGAGAACATCGGAAGGATAATGCTGAAGATCAGAGAGGAGGAGGGGATGGGCGCGGTTGCCAAGCGGTTGGCTCCGCTCATAGACAAGATCGATGGAAACATTTTCGTCTATGAAGGTGCTAGGAACATCGAAGAGATCGAGGAACTGAACAAGAAATACAGCGTCTTCACCATCGCGATCCACGCCTCCCCGAAAAGCAGATTCCAGAGACTGCTAAAGAGAGGAAGATCTGATCGTCCCAGAAACTGGGCCGACTTTCTAGAACGCGATGAGAGAGAGCTGAAGGTTGGAGTTGGAAAGCTCATCGCCATCGCCGATCGAGTGGTTGAGAACGAAGATACGAAGAACGACCTCAAGAGGCGAACAGCACGCCTGCTGAAGTTACTCCGGAACTGAGCTTCCTCGTCCATAGCGAAACGGAAGTCCGGCCGACTGAGGACCCCGAGAAAGTCAAAAAAGCCGTGACCAACATTCTCCGAGGCGAAGTGGAGGTTCGACAACTCGATGAGTGGAGTGGGAAGATAATTCTCGAGGGGCAGGATCAGCCCTCTCTTGAGAGGTTTCGGATGATTCTTCAGCGTGACAGAATTCGTGCTGCGGCAAGATCCGTCCTAAGACGATCTGTGGAAGGCAATCGGATAGTCTTTTACCTGAACAAGCAAGCAGCGTACGCGGGCCACGTGTCGTTCTCTGCGCCGGAGGGTGAATCGCCGCTGGGTCCGATACATGTGATTGTTGAAACCGGAAACCCGGACCAGTTGATTGATTGGCTAGCGGGGCAGCGAGAAGAACGAAGAGGAGACTAGAGTCGGGAGATTCGCTTCAATGCTTCTACTTCGAGCGCTTCAGAGACAAGACCATTAGGTCCTTGGGAACGATCGTTGCCTTGAACACGCCCCTTGCTTGCCTGAGGAGAATCGAGTCATCCCTTGTAACCGCGCTGATGTGGACCAGCGCAAGTTTGCGAACTCGTGCGGCTTTTGCGACCTTGGCGGCTTCTCTGGCGGTTGAATGGAAGTACTCTTTCGCCTTGTCACGTCTGTCCTCGGCGAATCCTCCGTCGTGCATGAGAAGATCCGCCTCTTTTGCCAGTGCTTTCACCTCCTCCGAGGGACGAGTGTCAATGGCATAGACGATCTTCAGGCCTGGGCGTGGCTTTTCGATGACCTGGTGAGGCGTGACTATTTTCCCTTCAACCTTGACCTCTTTTCCCGTCTGAAGCTGTTTCCACAGTGGTCCTTCAGGGACGCCTAGCCGTTTTGCTTTTTCAGGGTGAAACCGGCCTGGACGGTCTGTCTCGGCGATAGCGTAGGCGAGGCAGGTAATGTCGTGCATTGCCTTGGTCGTCTTGATCTTGTAACCGTTTTTCGATATTTCTTGTCCGGGTTTGAGCTCTGTGACTCGTACAGGAAAGTTTGCCGCGAAACCTAAGGTTCTACGGAGGGAGGCTAGATAATTGGAGATGCCTTCGGGACCATACATGTCAAGGGGCTTGTCTCTGATCAATGATGACATGGTTTGGAGGAGTCCGGGTAATCCGAGAATGTGATCTCCATGCAGATGGGAGATCATAATCGACATCGAACGGTTGAAGCCGAGTCCTGCGTGCATCATCTGCCGCTGTGTCCCCTCGCCACAATCAAACAGGAAGAGTTCGCCCTCTCGGCGTAGAGCCACTGCGGGCAGGCCTCTTTCTTTGGTGGGAAGGCTGCCCCCTGTGCCGAGGAATATGACATCGATACCGGCGGGCATCTAGTTTACTCCCAGCACCAGAATCTCTCTTGTTAAGCTTCTGTGAACGTATAGCTCATGGCGGTCGAAAACCTTGAAACCCTGAGACTCGGCTAAATCAACGGCCCCGGTTCCCAGCGGAGACGCAAAGACAACCCTACCGCCAGGAGACAAGATACTCTTCGCCTGGGGCAAGAAGCTTGCCAGGATATCCTTCGTAGTGGATTTTAGAGTTGAAGCCCCCGTCCCATATGGAGGATCCGTTGCGATAGCGTCAACGCTACGCAAAGGGAGGTTCCGCGCATCGCCTCTAACCAGGCCGTAGGACTTGAGCCCGAAATGAACCAGGTTCCTTCGAGCCGATCGAACCATTCGCGAAAGAGCATCGACGCCAACAACATCACAGCCGAGAAGGCTTGCTTCTATTGCGATACCTCCGACCCCGCAGAAAGGGTCCAGAAACGTCTCTCCATCCTGCACTTCCGACAAGTTCACCAAGCATCGAGCCAGTTTAGGGGGCATGGTGCTCGGATGGAAGACAGCTCTCTTTCGAGGGCGTCGTCGATGAACGCTTCCCTTCGGACGCTGCTGCATAATTAGGCCCAAGTGGAAGAGGGATCCCGCGAGGATTCCTCGGAACGGTTTCACGGGGAGCCGAAGATCGACCTTTGCCCCGGTCTTCTCTGCCAACAGTTTTCCGAGGTAGGATTCTAGGTGGACTCTTGAGAGTTCCTTGGAGACTCCGCCAAACCGTAGCATTCGCACGCTGAAACTGTCCTGAGAGGAGAGGAATGGTTCGAGGTCAGTTGATTGGACCCCCTCTTTGATGCTGGTGAGGTTGTCTTCCGTGTGGAGAACTTCCTGTCCCATCTCGTCAACATATCCTCCGCGGCCCGCGATCGATTCTAGTTTTGCTCGGTCCCCCTGGACTTCTACGAGCTTGTAGAAGCTTCCAACTATCTTGTATTCTATCGTGTAGGCTTGGAGTATGGCCTTGAGCTCTGCGAGTGGGAGAGTGGAATGTTCTCCAGATAGAATGAAGAAGAATCTCGCAGAGTTCCCGGCCATGCAGGTAGCGGAATGTCGCGAACATATATACGGAACCTCCGGGCCCGCAACTTTCTTCACCGGAGAACTGGTTGTTGAGACGTTCCAAGGGCTTCAGAACAAAAACTAGAACCCTGATCAGCAGGAAGCCTCGGGACAGAGGCAAGCAACCCCTCGGAAGACTTCTCATCGCCTACGCTCCAGGCCAGATGGTCAAAATCATGATCAACCCAGCAGTCCAGAAAGGAATGCCCCACCGTCGGTATCATGGCCGTGTTGGAACTATTGCGGAGAAACGTGGCCGCAGCTATGTTGTCGAGGTGACCGGAACGAAAACCCCTCGTATTATCATCGCGAGGCCTGAGCACATAACCTCGATAGAGGAGTCGAGTTGATATGGCGAGGAAGATTGTCGAAGGAAAAATCGTAACGAATGCGGAGGCCCAGGAGATTCTGGGAAAAATCAAAGAGGAGGAACTTGGAGAATTCCAGCGCAGGACCCTTGATTATGCGCGGAAGTTCTCGAAGATCTCACCGGATAAGGCTGAGAAGCTCGTCGAGGACTTATCATCGAAGCTACAGCTCGACAGGAATGACGCGATCCAGATCGTGAACTCACTTCCCAAGTCGATTGAGGAGCTTAGAGCGGTGTTGACTGTAAAGGGCAGGTTCGTGAGCACTGACCAGCTGAACGGTATTCTGGAAATTATGAAACGGTATGTCTAGT